>CAIMXN010000038.1 GCA_903845455.1 uncultured beta proteobacterium
AGAAGCTATTTAGAGGATTTTAGCGATTTTGTTGCGGGCAACTTTCGGCTGAGGAATTGACATGTCGCATTCATCAAACCAAGTATGTACATCCTGCTCTAGCCCAACACCATGCATGAAGTTATAGATAGCCTTTTTAAGGCCTTGACCTAAGGCATCATGATCAACGCCACTCGGATCAAAAAACGCAATGTCGTTCTTCGCAAAACTCACCGCAGGAAGCGGCATTAAAGTAATGCCGTATTCCTCTGGGTTTTGACCAACAGGCGAATGAACGGTACAGGTAAAGCGATGAAAGAATCCACTTTGGATGCAACCGTTCTCGAACAGTTGACGCACATATTCCAAAGCGTCTACAGTCTCTTGTACTGTTTGTGTTGGGAAGCCATACATAAGGTAGGCATGCACCAAAATTCCTGCATCAGAAAAACCTTTTGTCACACGAGCCACCTGCTCTACAGTGACACCTTTTTTCATCAGATTGAGCAACCTATCTGACGCCACCTCTAAACCGCCAGACATGGCAATACAACCACTCTTTGCGAGCAACTGTGCCAGCTCGGGGGTAAACGTTTTCTCAAAGCGAATATTTCCCCACCAAGAAATCATCACCTTACGTCGAATGAGTTCTTCTGCAAGCGTTTTCAAAATCTTAGGTGGTGCAGCTTCATCGACAAAATGAAATCCTGTTTGCCCAGTCTCAGCAATAATTTGTACGATGCGATCGACTAACAAGCTAGCGGATGCCGTTTCATAACGAGAGATGTAATCTAAGTTGACATCACAAAAACTACATTTCTTCCAATAGCAACCATGTGCAACGGTCAGCTTATTCCACCGACCATCGCTCCAAAGGCGGTGCATCGGGTTAAGCATATCCAGTAGAGATAAATAAGAATTTAAAGGCAAGCCGTCCCAAGTTGCTACACCAACATCCTCAAATGGAATATCAGGTTCTTGCCAACTCATCAATTGAACTTGACCAGCATCATTGCGAACAAAGGTGCGGACCAATCGCTCTATTGACCGCTTGCCTGCGAGATGTTCCAGGATATTGAGTAAAGGTCTCTCACCAGAATCGAGACTGATGAAATCAACATAATCAAAGATACGGGGTTCCGTAAGTTCACGCAATTCAGTATTGACATAACCACCCCCCAAAGCAATCTTGATCTTTGGATGCTGGGTTTTGATTGTTTGGGCAATTCTGAGAGCTGCATACATTGCGCCTGGAAAAGGTACTGACAAAATAACGAGGCTCGGTTGATGCCTCTCTACTGCTTGGATTGTTAATTTCTGTAAATGCACATCCATTAATGTAGGCTTGGTAGCCAAGGCATCAGCTAATGGTGTAAAGGTAGGTTGACTACTCGCTAGCGACTCTGCATAGCGCACAAACTCGAAACGATTATCCACAGCATCCCGTAATACATCTGATAAGTCGTTTAAATATAGGGTAGCTAGATGACGCGCCCGATCGTGTGAGCCCAATACTCCAAAAGCCCAAGCTAAGGGATCAGCAGAATCCTCATCATCATAGGCATCAAGAGAGAAAAAACGAGGGCCTTCTGGTAAAAAATCACGGGAATTAATACGATGACTCAAAGTACTATCGCGCCCCTGCAGAAATGCGATCACGGGCTCAATCGTATCTTGATAGATCTCAAAGTAATCTAAGAAATAATTTACGCTGGTACTACGCTCTTCTTCGGGCAGATTAAGAGCTTGAGTACGTATCTCAGAGATGCCTTGTGAGGTAAAGAAACTTAACACTAGAGCAAGCGCTAAATCCTCTTGAACCGCATCAATCTTGCGGGATCTTAAAAAGCCAGTGAGATAAGCAGTCGATGGATACGGTGTATTGAGCTGCGTCATCGGCGGAATCAGACTAAGAACCTTCATGGTGACTCCATTAGACTTAACTCTTCGGCAGTAAAGCCTGCCTGCTGACGGGCCTCGATATTAAAAGGACCTCTTAAGGTTGGTGCATGATATTTCTTAGCAAGCTCTCTATAAGTCGTGATTGGGGATACATTATCCCTGGCACATAAGAAATTAAACCAGTGGTTACCAATCAATACATGCCCGATTTCATCTCTGAGAATAATCTCTAGAATTTCGACTGCCCTGTTATCCTTAATTTGCTTGAACCGATCACGAATTCCAGGAACTGCATCTAGGCCCCTTGCTTCCATTGTTCTCGGAACCAGCGCCATTCTAGCAATCACTGCATCTGTCGTTCTCTCCACCATCTCCCACAAACTATTGTGGGCTGGAAAATCACCATAGGTAAATCCAAACGACTGCATATGCCCATTCACTAAACTGAAATGGTAAGCCTCTTCTTTAGCAACCTTTAACCACTCTTCATAGTATTGCTGGGGCATATCCGGAAAACGCCAGATAGCATCCAAAGCAAGATTCATGGCATTAAATTCAATATGCGCAAGCGAGTGCAATAGGATTGCTCTGCCTTCAATGGTAGTCATTTTTCTTTTTGGAGCTTGTAAAGGCGGAACTAGCTCTGGCTTGAGGGGTCGCCCAGGCAGCGTTAACTCTTGAAAATCAAAGTTAGCGGAAAGGTCTAAAGCAACGCGTTGCTGTTGATACTCATCAAATAAGTGATGAAGCTGCTTTACTTTAGTCTGTGGATCAGTACTTGCCAATATTGCGAGGCAAGTTTCTCGTAACTCGAGCATGGGTGATAGCAGGCTTAAGTTGCCTACTCCCACTCGATGGTTGCTGGCGGTTTTCCACTGATGTCATACACAACTCGATTGATACCACGTACTTCATTGATGATGCGATTAGAAACTTTGCCTAATAATTCATGAGGTAAATGTGCCCAGTGTGCAGTCATAAAGTCCTGCGTTTGTACAGCTCTGAGGGCCACGACATATTCATAGGTTCTGCCATCGCCCATCACACCTACTGACTTTACTGGCAAGAAGACAGCAAAAGCCTGACTTGTTAAGTCATACCAGGATTTTTGACTGACTTCATCAATCGTATTGCGCAACTCTTCAATAAAGATGGCATCAGCACGTTGCAGCAAGCTAGCAAACTCTGCTTTTACTTCACCTAAGATACGAACTCCTAGTCCCGGTCCTGGGAATGGATGGCGATAGACCATCTCACGCCGTAAACCTAAGGCAACACCCAACTCGCGCACCTCGTCTTTGAAGAGCTCACGCAAGGGTTCAAGCAATTGGAGATGCATATCTTCAGGCAAACCACCAACATTATGGTGACTCTTAATAGTATGAGCGCCCTTCTTACCTTTACCAGCAGATTCAATCACGTCGGGATAGATAGTGCCTTGTGCAAGCCACTTGGCGTTCTCAATTTTTCCTGATTCAGTCTGAAAGATTTCCACAAATTCTCTACCGATAATTTTGCGTTTTGCTTCTGGATCGGCAACTCCTGCTAACTTGCCCATAAAGGTAGCGGCGGCATCAACACGAATCACTTTTACACCTAAGTTGCGGGCAAACATTTCCATTACCATATCGCCTTCGTTTAGACGAAGCAAACCATGGTCAACAAAGACGCAAGTGAGCTGATCTCCAATCGCACGATGAATAAGAGCAGCCGCAACACTAGAGTCCACACCGCCTGATAAACCAAGAATGACTTCATCGTCACCGACTTGCTTGCGAATATGTTCAACCGCTTCAGCGATGTAGTCACCCATGACCCAATCAGATTTGCAGGCGCAGATCTGATGTACAAAACGTTCAATAATGGCAGTCCCTTGAATGGTGTGGGTCACTTCTGGGTGGAACTGGAAGGCATAGAAACGGCGCTCTTCATCAGCCATGCCGGCAATCGGGCAAGACTCGGTAGAAGCCATCAACTTAAATGAAGGTGGCAGTGTTGTGACGGAATCACCATGGCTCATCCATACCTTCAGAATGCCATAGCCTTCGCTAGTGGAAAAATCCTGAATACCTTTAAGTAGGTTGGTATGGCCATGAGCGCGTACTTCTGAGTAACCAAACTCACGGGCTTTGCCTAAGGACTCAGCAGAGGCTACCGCACCACCCAATTGGGTAGCCATTGTCTGCATACCATAACAAATACCGAGAACGGGAACACCAAGCTCGAAAACAATTTGTGGAGCGCGAGGACTTCCCTCTTCGCTGACTGAACTTGGACCACCCGAAAGAATAATGCCCTTACCACCCTGCTCTTGAATAAATTGACGAATAAATTCTGGATCACAATCATAGGGATGAATTTCCGAATACACCCGTGCATCGCGCACGCGTCTTGCAATAAGTTGAGTTACTTGTGAACCAAAGTCGAGAATCAGTATTTTGTCATGCACGAAAGGGACGGCCTTAAATGAAGTCTTAGTCAATATGGTAATTCGGCGCTTCCTTAGTGATTTTCACATCATGGACATGCGACTCACGCACACCTGCTGAAGTGATTTCCACAAAATTTGCTTTCTCGTGAAGTTCTTCAATTGTGCGGCAACCTAAATAACCCATTGATGAACGAATACCACCAGTCAATTGATGCAAGATCGCGAGCACGCTACCTTTATAAGGAACTTGCCCTTCAATACCTTCTGGTACAAGTTTTTCTGCATTAGCAACAATGTCGCTTTGGAAATAACGATCAGCAGAACCATCGGCCATGGCACCCAAAGAACCCATGCCACGATAACTCTTGTATGAACGTCCTTGATACAAGAACACTTCACCAGGTGCCTCTTCTGTGCCGGCAAACATCCCACCCATCATGACGGAGCTTGCACCTGCTGCTAAGGCTTTGGCAACATCGCCTGAATAACGCACTCCACCATCCGCAATTAACGGTATGCCAGTGCCCTTGAGGGCATTAGCTACATTGACAATGGCGCTGATTTGAGGAACACCAACACCAGCAACAATACGCGTTGTGCAAATAGAGCCAGGTCCAATACCAACCTTGACACCATCAGCACCATGATCAGCCAATGCTTTTGCAGCGTCGCCAGTAGCAATATTTCCACCGATGACTTGCACTTGTGGATAATTTTTCTTCACCCATTTGACACGATCTAATACGCCCTGACTATGACCGTGCGCAGTGTCGACAACGATAACGTCAACACCCGCACGAACCAACAACTCAATGCGCTCATCATTATCTGGACCAACACCCACCGCAGCACCGACGCGCAACTTACCTTCGCTGTCTTTACAGGCATTGGGATGCTCAGTCGCTTTCAGAATATCTTTAACGGTAATGAGTCCGCGCAATTGAAACTTGTCATTAACAACCAGAACCCGCTCTAAGCGGTGGTGACTCATTAAACGTTTTGCCTCGTCTAATGTGCAACCCTCTTTAACCGTAATAAGGCGCTCACGAGGTGTCATCTTGGTTTTTACTGGTGCATCCAAATCTTCTTCGAAGCGTAAGTCGCGGTTAGTAATGATGCCGACAACTTCTTTGCCGGTGAGGACTGGGAATCCAGAAAAACCATGTTCACGTGATAACTGAATGACGTGACGCAAGGTGGTATCCGGACTAACCGTGATTGGATCCCGAAGAACGCCAGACTCATAACGCTTCACCTTGGCGACTTCACGTGCCTGTTCAGTAGGTGTTAAGTTTTTATGAACAATGCCGATACCACCTTCGCTGGCCATGGCAATCGCCAATCGACCTTCAGTTACGGTATCCATCGCTGCGGACACCAAAGGTGTATTAAGTGAAATATCTCGAGTTAACTTACTAGCCAGACTGGCATCTCGAGGAAGTACCGATGAATAAGCCGGTACGAGGAGCACATCATCAAAAGTGAGTGCTTTTTGAATGAGTCGCATGAAAACCCCTAGTCACAAAAACAGATTATAGCCTCCTAGCCTTTCTTTTGGCTGCGGCAACCTGGAATTTGGCATCCTGATTTTGATTGGCTTTCTTGCGACGGACCGTCTTTGGGTCAATTAAGAGCGGGGAATAGAGCTCTAACCTGTCGTCAGCATAAATAGGACTATCCCAGTCTTTACGCTTACCAAACACCCCAAAACAGCCTTTTCTAGCTAAAACGGGGTCTTCTGGGCTACTAGCAATACCCGCTTGGATGAGCGCCTGCCCAACAGTGGCTCTTTCACCCTCGACAAATTTGAGCTGAAATAACCTCATTACTGGCTCACCCGCTCTAGCATCACAGATCAGGATCTCAATGGGATTACTGGCCATATATGTCTTCAGCCCGCTTGACGAAGCAGTCAATAAAAGTTCCGGCAATATGCCCAAATACAGGTCCAATGATCTTATCGAGAATGCTGCTCTTAAACTCCCAATGAAGCTTAAATTCCACCTTGCAAGCGTCTTCCTTCAGAGGAATGAAATTCCATTGGCCAGAAAATTGTTTAAAAGGGCCATCTATAAAGACCATATCAATGGTTTCAGGGTGATGGTTGATATTGCGGGTATGGAAGTACTGCGTAATACCCTTGAACTTAATATTGATTTTGGCTTCTAAAACAGTGTCTGTTTGCTCAAAAATCTCCACCCCGCCGCACCAAGGCAGAAACTCCGGGTAACGAGCGACATCAGTTACCAAGCCGTACATTCGCTCAGCTGACTGCCCAATTAAAACGGTCTTGTAGACGTCTGCCATAATCGATCTTGAGAAGCTAAATAAATATGAGTATCGTCGATAACAAAAAAGCTTTCTTCGATTATTTTGTCGAGGAACGCTTCGAGGCAGGGCTGGTTCTAGAAGGCTGGGAAGTCAAAGCCATTCGGGCAGGCCGCGTGCACGTCAAGGAAGCGTATGTTGTCATTCGCAAGGCGGAGCTGTTTTTAATCGGCTGTCATATTACCCCCCTGCTCTCAGCCTCCACCCATGTCGTTCCAGATAGCACGCGCACGCGCAAACTGCTACTTAACGCTATTGAAATACGCAAGCTCATCGGCAAAGTCGAGCAAAAGGGTTACACCCTAGTCCCTCTAAACCTGCATTTCTCCAAAGGAAATGTCAAATGCGAAATTGGCTTAGCACGTGGTAAAAAACAGCACGACAAACGGGCTGCCACCAAAGAGCGTGAATGGGAAGTCCAAAAAGGTCGCATTGCGAGAGGTGATCTCAACGCT
>CAIMXN010000039.1 GCA_903845455.1 uncultured beta proteobacterium
GGATTTGAAGCTACTATCTAGAACTAAATAGAGTTGGTGGTCGGAGTACAAGGATTCGAACCTTGGACCCCCTGCTCCCAAAGCAGGTGCGCTACCAGGCTGCGCTACACTCCGACGGAATCGATATTCTACACTGCAATGGTGTTTTAAGGCAAATCCTGTAAGATCTTGCCCAATGAGAGCCGTTTTTCACCGTAAGCTAAGCCACCAACTACGAAGCCTATTCGCAGTGGGATTTCTGTTGCTTTCTTTACTAGGTACTCACTGGCTTGGCTTCTCTCATGGAATTGCGCATACCGGTCTAGCCGCATCATCACAAAGCTTGGGTTCAGCAAATTTAAGCTGTGATGAAAACGCTACGATCACCCATAGCTCTGCTAGTTGCCATCTATTTGATGCGCTCACTTTAGCCAGCTTCGTCTCGCCAGATGGTTCGATCTTCAGTACGCAACCCGTCTACACAGAATCCACTTCTGCTCTAGTTGAGACTACTGTTCATCAAGCAACAGTAACGCCCTACCAATCTCAAGCGCCTCCTCACTTCATTCTTTGATTCCTCGGGTGTGCAAGCACCCAGTCAAGTGAAGTTTTTCTATTGGGGTCATTCAATAGAAGTTAAGGAGTGAAGTTTGAAAGTTTTCATTAGATATTTATGGATATTAGTAATCGGCATTTCTGCTGGGATTTGCTATGGGCAATCCAATACCGAAAGTGGCTTTGTAGCCCAATCCAATGCCAATCAAGAAGGTGGTGCACTAGGTCCTAGCAAAATTCTCTCAGGAGATGAGTTGCTCAATAAGATGGGCAGTAATTTAGGAGCGACCCTCTCGAATGAAATGGGAATCTCCACTACTGGTTTTGGGGCTGGTGCCTCAAGACCAGTTATTAGAGGGTTAGAAGGCTCAAGGGTACAAATTCTTGAAAATGGCTTGGCAGTGAGTGATATTTCCAGCATCTCCGCAGATCACGCAAGCGCTAACGCAATATCCTCTACACGCCAAATTGAGATCTTACGGGGTGCCTCAGCACTCATGTACGGTTCGAGCTCCAGTGGTGGGCTCATTAATGTTGTCAATGATCGTATACCCACTTCTTTATCTGGCGAGGTCACAGGTTCATTCAATACCAGCTATGAAACAGTGAATCAAGGAAAAACCGTCAGTACAGAAATCGATCACTCGTTTGGTTCTATTGCAATGCATGTGGATGCGGCAGTAAGCAATGCCAATGATTATCGAATTCCTGGATACGCAGAACAAGGTGGCCCCAATGCAAATTGGGCTATCAGTCCAGGGTACCCGCAAAACGTCCCATACTCCGGCAAACTCCCTTTCAGCTTTAATAATCAAAATAATTTAGGCGTGGGTGCTTCTTATATTGGCAGTTCTGGATATACGGGCGTGTCGGTCGACCGCTTAAACCATGACTATGGAGTGCCGACAGCGGCTGGTGGATTTATTCAGCAGTCACAAAATCGCTACGATCTACAACATGAATCACGTGATCCCTTTGAAGGCATAACGGCATTGAAGGTGAGCGTCTCTAATAGTCAATACATGCACAATGAGTTCGACAACAATGGGGTTGCGCAAACCAACTGGAAAAATGATGCTACTGAATTACGGGCAGTCTTAGACCATCAGCAATGGCTAGGATGGAAAGGCAGTGTAGGACTACAGGCTGCCACAGCAAAACTGACGGCAACCGATATTGCTAGCGGCAATTCAGATATCGTTCCGCAAACGGTTACCAACTCTAATGCCTTATTTTGGGTTGAGCATGGCAGCTTCGGCAACTTTAAAAATAATGTTGGTATTCGATTTAACAACTTAACCCAAAACCCAAATCAAGACAGCATCTTTGCTAGTCAGAGCATTCCTGGCTATGCCCCGCCTTCACTACTCCATCGGCAATTTAATTTATTGTCATATTCAGGAGGAAGTATTTGGGAATTTCAGAAAGGTTATGGACTAGGAGCCTCTTACACAGTATCTCAAAGAGCCCCAAGTGCTCCCGAGCTATACGCGTTTGGTCCGCATGATGCAACGGCTACCTACATTATTGGTAACTCGGCACTCAGCACAGAAACCTCTCACAACTTTGAAATCAATCTGCAAAAAACATCGGGCTTAATTCAGGGTAAGGCTAACCTTTACCAAAATCAATTTAGTAACTATATCTATGGCTATTACACTGGTAGCGTAGCAAGTGGCACTGGCTATACAAACTATCCAGTAGTGGTATCGCAACAAGCCAATGCCACGATTAAAGGTGCCGAGGCTGAACTCACCTATAACTGGAAACAAAGTGGCATTGGTAGCCGCATCTTTGGCGATGCATCTCAGGGAACTTTTAATAGCGGAGGTAACCTCCCCCTGCAACCAGCCCCTAGAGTCGGCGCTGAGTTAGCCCATCAAATCAATCAATGGCAAATGGGTACCACGTTCATTCATGCATTTGCGCAAACCAGACTGGCTAGCTTTGAAATTGGACCGACACCCAGTTACAACCTACTGAATGCTGGACTGTCGTATACCGAAAAAGTAGGCGCAGTTTCTTGGACAAGTTACTTACGCTTAACCAATCTACTGAATGAAACCATCCGCTATGCCACTACCCCAGAAACAGTCAGGCTCTATGCGCCACAACCTGGCAGAAGTTTGATGGTGGGATTAAGGGGTGCGTTTTAAGCTTAGGCTTAATACACTTCGGGCACATACATCTCGGGAGGTACAGGATCCCGAAGATAATCTGGGTTATGAACCCTTGCTGGCAATGTAATCATTGGATGATCAATTTCTTTATAGGGAATCTGATCCAATAAGTGAGCGATGCAATTGAGGCGGGCCTTCTTCTTATCATTGGCAGCAACAATCCACCATGGAGCCTCAGGAATATGCGTACGCTCGAGCATGGTCTCTTTAGCCTTGGTATAGGCCTCCCAAAGGCGGCGTGCCTCTAGGTCCATTGGACTGAGTTTCCACTGCTTGAGTGGATCATGAATGCGCATCATAAAGCGGTTGTATTGCTCATCATCCGAGATTGAGAACCAGTACTTGATCAAAATAAC
>CAIMXN010000040.1 GCA_903845455.1 uncultured beta proteobacterium
ACGTATTCTCTTACTTATTGATCAATCCTACACAAAATCTAAATACATGGAACTGAGCTCATTTGAATTTCTCAAGCAGCAAGATTTACCTGCTGGAGCTCTCTACATGGTCGCCACCCCAATCGGTAATTTAGGCGATATAACGATGCGAGCCCTCTATGTCCTCAATGCTGTCGATGGAATTGCCTGTGAAGATACTAGGCATAGCTCTGCTTTACTACAACAATTTGGCATTCATAAGAAATGTATAGCCTTGCATGAACACAATGAAATGGGTGGGGCGCAAACGGTGATCCAACATCTGGCACAGAACGAGCGCTGGGCTTACATTTCTGACGCAGGCACCCCTGGGGTATCCGACCCTGGAGGGCGACTAGTGGATGAAGTTCAAAAGGCAGGTTTTCGCGTGGTGCCTATCCCCGGCGCAAGTGCAGTATCTTCAGCCATCTCAATTGCGGGTGCTGTTTTACTCAACTCAGAAGGGCGCTTTCAGTTTTTAGGTTTTTGGCCAAATAAAGCCAAAGAGCGTGAAGCGCTGATTCATGACATTCGTAGTAGCGCTAAAACAAGTATCTTTTTTGAGTCTCCCCATCACATTAAAGAAACACTCTTGGTTTTAGCAAACTCACTTGAGCCAGATCGACAGGTAGTGGTAGGGCGTGAACTGACGAAAAAATTTGAACAAATCGTCACGCTAAAGGCTGGTGATATTTCACAATGGCTTGAAGATGCAATGAGCCTTAAAGGTGAATTTATTATTTTGGTAGCCGGGCGCCCAGCTAGTGCTGATGAGGCTCCCGAGCATGAGTCTCTTATGCTGTGGGCTAATGCCTTGAGTCCTTATCTTGGTAGCAAAGAAATCGCTACTGTGCTTGCGCAAGTCTTGGGGCTTTCTAAAAAAGAAGCCTATCAAATTGCCTTAGATGCAAAAGCCTCTAGCGGTGAGTAATAAAAAAGCTGGCATATGGCCAGCTTTTCTTTAACGCGATAAAAATTATTTTACTGCAGGCCCAGGAGTTGCTGGAGCTTTTGGCTCTGACAATTTACCACCGGCTGAATTCGCCATGTATACAACTGCACGACTCAACTCATAATCACTAATTTCTGCAGGATTAGAGCCTCCACGCGCTGGCATTGCGCCCTTGCCCTTCAGTACCGAAGTCATCAGAGAGGCATAGCCCTTACCGATGCGCGGGGCCCATGTGCTTGCGTCACCAAACTTCGGCGCACCTGCTGCGCCCGTTCCGTGGCAAGAAGAACAAACTGCCTTGTAAACCTGCTCACCAGATTGAATTTCGCGCGGAGCGCTTGCATCTTTAAAATTTAATTGCGCAACTGGCTTGATCAACTGCTCGGCAGACTTGGCAGCATCTGCAGTACCAGCACCATCACGCTGGCCACTATTGACATACACCATTAGTAACAAAATGATGATGAGGGGGACAAAAAAACTAGCAAAGACCATAATGATCAATTGCTTAGGGGACTTAATTAGGCTACCGTGCTCGTTGCTCATAGGACTTTTATCGTTTGACGGGGTTTAAGGGTTACTTTGCCGTGATTATAACGAGAGCTTGCGTTGTAGGCACTTACAATAGCTAGGTGATTGTTTTTGCTACTGGCGCCCGTAGCTCAGTGGATAGAGTATTGGCCTCCGAAGCCAAGGGTCGCAGGTTCGATTCCTGCCGGGCGCACCAAAAGCAAAGGGTTTTTTGACCTACTTCATGCGATAAAACGCAAATACAGCTATCATATTTGCACTTAACTTATTGATTCTTATTGTGTCTAATCCTCTAAATACAGCGCTCTCTGAGCCATCCGTGATTAATCCTTTAGCGCCAGATGCGCCATTGCCTCACCGAAAAATCATCCGTGGCTGGCTTGTTCCAATGGCTCAGGGCGAAACTGGCCGTGCACTATTGCTATTAGCAATTGATGCTGCCTTGTGGCTTGGCTGTATTGCTGCTACTGTTTTTGTAGAAAGCATTCTACTGAAAGTCATATTTGGCCTGATTGCGGGCTTTGTTACTGGTCGTATTTTTATTCTTGGTCATGATGCCTGTCACCAGAGCTTCACCCCAAACCGTGAACTCAATAAGGTTTTGGGTCGTATTGCCTTCTTGCCGTCGCTTACTCCATATAGCCTTTGGGATGTGGGTCATAACGTTGTGCACCATGGTCAGACCAACCTTAAAGGCTTTGACTTTGTCTGGGCCCCCTTATCTAAGGAAGAATTTGATGCCCTGCCTACATGGCGCAAAGGTCTTGAGCGCCTTTACAGGAGCGGCTGGGGCCCTGTTTTCTATTATTTGATCGAAATTTGGTGGATTCGTGAGTACTTCCCAAATGCCAAAAATAAACCTGGCAATCGTCCAATATTCCTTAAAGACAATCTCCTGGTCACTGCTTTTGCAATCATTTGGATCGCTTGCCTAGTTGCTGGTGCAATCGCCACTGGCCAATCAAGCTTTGTAGGCCTTCTGACTGGTTTTGCTCTGCCATTCTTGTTCTGGAATGGCATGATCGGCTTTGTCGTCTACGTTCACCACACCCACCCATCAGTATCTTGGTACGATAAGAAGTCGGAGTGGCTCCGTGCCCAGCCCTTTGTTTCAACCACTGTGCATCTGACTTTTAACTGGATTTGGGGTTCCTTGATGCACCACATTATGGAACACACAGCCCATCACGTCGACATGAGCGTTCCCTTATATCGCCTCCAAGAAGCCCAAAATACCCTGGAAACCATCCTTCCAGAGCGTATTTTTGTCCAAAAGTTCTCCTGGGCCTGGTATTTTGATACCGCCCGCAAATGCAAGCTATACGACTTTGAAAACAAGGCCTGGCTTGATTTTAATGGCAATAAAACAGCTGATTCGGTCAGAGTTGTCTTAACCCCAGCCCCAGTAGGACAAAGCGGGTAAAATAGATCTTCTGTTTAGATTTGGCTTACCCGGATTGCCCATGACTACCTCGACTCCTGCTGCTACCCAAGACACTTCCCAGAGCCTGAAGTTTTGCTCTTCTTGCAGTCGCGAAAAGCGTCTAGAAGGCGGCACATGGATTCCTACAAGTAATCGTAAGCAACGCTGGATTTGTGCTAGCTGTTTGTACAACCGCACACATCGTACTGGCTCAGCAAAAACCTAATCTACATTTTTGCTGCACGCAGTAATTGCTTAAGCGCCATCTCCAACACAGGGGTTTGTTTGGCGCTCCTTAGCAAACTTAGATATTGACCCGTGCCCCGACAAAAATTGCACATCGGCACCAAGTAGCCATAATTTCGCCCTCATCGCATCGATAAAATCTTGATGGCGGTACAGATAAAATATATCCGAAGGATAAAACATGAATACTCCAGATACATTTAAATTTGCACAAACTCATGAATGGGCTGACCTTGAGCCTGATGGACTCATCTGGGTTGGAATTAGTGATCATGCTCAAGAAGCCTTGGGTGATGTCATGTTTTTTCAGGGTCCTAAGATAGGTCAACAGGTTCAGCAGGGTGAAGCGATTGCGGCTATTGAATCAGTTAAGGCAGCAAGCGATATTCATGCGCCGGTAAGCGGTGAAATTGTGGCGCTCAATGAGGAGGTTGATACCACGCCTGAGTTTGTTAATGAAAAACCATACTCCGTTTGGCTTTTTAAGATTAAGCCCAACTCAGATGCAAATCTTGTACAAGAACTAGAAAATTTAATGGGCTTAGACCAGTACAGCTCTTCTGCTGGCGCCTAGTCCATCAAATTGCAATTGGATCACGCTCTATCAGCCAACGAATGCGTGAAGTTTTGCTAATACGGCCTTGAGAATCGCTTCGTAAATCCCGATCAATTACTTCAAGCACTTCTTGCAACAACTTACGACTCTCAGACTCAACCACTAATTGCGCACGCTCTGATCCTGCCACTCGCATAACTGCCTTTGGAACAGGATCGTAGACCCGCAGCTCCTTACTCAGCAAGCCTTTGCTTTTCAAGCGCCTCTTAAGGCCATTCAAAAACTGTATAGCCTTATCTAAAGTTTTCCCTTCCGCATGAATCAAGCCTTGGAAGGAGTAGGGTGGCAATTGCGCTTCTTCTCTTTCCCTTGCAGTATGAGATAAAAATCCATCAACATCATGTCGCAATAAATATTGATAGACCGCCGCTTCAGGATACTGTGTTTCAATATAAATCTGTCCACCCTCTTGTTCATTCGTACCCGACCTTCCGGCGCGCCCGGCCACCTGAACCAACTGGGCGAACAATCTTTCAGCAGCTCTAAAGTCGGGCGAATAGAGTCTGCTATCCGCATCGAGCACCGCAACCAAACCAATATTCTGATAATCGTGCCCCTTGGCAATCATTTGTGTGCCAACAACAATATCTATCTTGCCCTCATGTATTTCTTGAAAGAGCGTTTCTGCACCCTTACTTTTTCTACTGGAGTCGGTATCAATACGCAACACTCGTGCGCTTGGCCACATTTCCTCTATCGCATCTTCTAGTTTCTGAGTTCCCTGACCTAAGGTTTTGAGGTCCGAGTTTCCACAGTCTGGGCAGAAGCTTGGTATGGGTTTTACCAGACCACAGTGATGGCAACTCAAGACAGATTTTTTTCCTAGCGCTCCTGCCTTATGCATCACCATATGCGAGGTGCATTGAACACATACTGATATCCAAGTACAGGCATTGCAACTTAAGATTGGTGCGTAACCCCTACGATTAATCAAGATTAAACTCTGTTTACCATCCTCTAGATTTTTGCTAATGGCATTAGCCAGCGTTTTAGTAATTAAACTTTTTGTCTTTGGGCTATTTTTATCGCCAGGACTAAATTGATTTTGGGGGTCTCGTGAGTTCACAAGATGCACTTTAGGTAGATGGGCGCCTTGAGCTCGCTGATCAAGACGAAGGTATTCATAGCGACCCGCTTTTGCTGCCATCCAAGTTTCTAAGGATGGTGTTGCTGATGAAAGCAAAATTGAAATTTTTTGATCATGTGCGCGCCAGATGGCCAGGTCTCTTGCTGAATACCTTGTACCTTCCTGCTGCTTATACGAGGGGTCATGCTCTTCATCTACTACGATCGCTCTCAGATTTGGTATTGGCGTCAAAGCAGCTAAACGGGTACCAAGAATAATTCTGGCCCTGCCTGTCATTGCTTCATACCAAGCAATGCCTCTTTGTTTTTCTGTTACTCCACTATGCAGGACTGCCAATGTTTCATTTGGAAAATAGGCTCGTACCCGTCGCTCTAATTGCGGTGTCAGGTTAATTTCCGGCACTAACAATAAAACTTGTGCGGTCTCGTCTTGCAAAATACTGGCAAGCCAATTTAGAAATACTGCCGTCTTTCCGCTTCCAGTTTGTCCTTGCATCAAAATTGCGCGGAAATTTCCTGCCTTTTTATTTTCTCCGCCTATTAAACTTTCTAATGCATTGGATTGCCCTGGGTTTAGTTGATCGACTCTAATGTAACCTTCAACTTGTTCACTAACCTTTGTCTTTTCTTTTTTCTTGGCCGCGGTTTGTAATTTTTGTGGGATTTTTTCCCAGTCCTCTGACTTTCGCCACATCTTAGGAATACTGGGGATGATTGTTTCACCGAGCGTGTGGATATAGTATTGGCTTGCGAAGTTCATGAGCTTTAATAGCGCTTCATCTAACCGAGGCAAGGGGGCTAGTTTTTCAACGGATTTTAATTTTTCGAACTCTAATGTGGAGTGTGTGCTCACATTTATTACTACGCCAATTTCCTTGCCCCTTCCAAAGGGTAACTCAACGATCTGCCCAATATCTGGAAAACAACCTAACTTAGCCTCATCCCATAAATAGTCAAAGCCCTGGGGTAAGGGCTTATCAACCACTATTTGGACTACTATCGGTTTTGACATGATTTACTTCGGTTTTCTTATTTGCCTGTGGATAAGTCTGTGGATATCATCTGATCATTTTGATTTTTAAGTTAATTTACTAGCAAGCCGTTAATGCCCACTTATTAAGCATTTATAATAAATTATAATAAAATCAATGACTTAAAATCATAACTAGAAGTTAATGATGACCTTTGTCCGCAATCTCACTGAATTTTGCTCTAATCCCATAACTGTGCATAACTTTCATCAAAATTGAAGACTAAGTTAGCAATTACTTTGATTTATTACTTAGATCTAAGTGCTCTAGAGGCTTGGATGACTGACTCTGCCAGAGCAGTGACACTCTCTGGCGGGGTAAATTGGGAGATCCCATGGCCTAAATTGAAGATATGGCCATCAAGCGGATGCAGGCCTTTTTTTAGCGCAGGGGCTTTAGCCAGATCTTCTAAAAGGGCACTTGCTGCTGCTGCAATTTGCTTTGGCTCAGAGAACAAAATCAGAGGGTCGAGATTACCCTGGAGAGACAAAGGCTTATTAATCTCTAGCAATTGCTTTCTGGCGCGACTCAGTGACATAGTCCAATCGAGCGCGATGACATCAGCGCCAACTTGTGCCATATCATTTAGCCAAATACCGCCACCCTTAGTGAACATAATGACAGGGATTTTTTTACCCTCATGCTCACGAGGTAAAAGTGCAATCACTTTTTGCATGGCAGCCAAAGACATTGTTTGATACCAACCGTCGGGGAGCAATCCACCCCAAGTATCAAAAATCATTAACGCTTGTGCACCGGCTTTAACTTGCTCAGTTAAGTAGGCTGCCACCGATTGCACATTGATATCCAAAATATACTGCAATAAGTCTGGCCGACTGAACATCATGGTCTTGGCATGACGAAAATCATCTGAGCCAGATCCATCAATCATGTAGCAAGCCAATGTCCATGGACTTCCTGAGAAACCAATCAACGGTACCCGTTGCTTGCCATCCTGAATGAGTGCTTTGCGGATTTCTGAAACCGCATCAAAAACATATTGCAGCTGAGACATATCAGCTACGCGTAATTTTTTTACAGCTTCTTCTGTGCGTAAAGGGCGCTCAAAACTAGGGCCTTCACCAGCGGTGAATTTCAAGCCCAAACCCATTGCATCTGGGATGGTGAGGATATCTGAAAATAGAATGGCCGCGTCCAGTGGATAGCGGTCCAAGGGTTGCAATGTTACTTCAGTTGCATAGCCGGGATTTTTAGCAAGCCCAAGGAAACTTCCAGCTCTTGTTCTTGTTGCATTGTATTCAGGAAGATAGCGCCCAGCTTGGCGCATGAGCCAAAGCGGCGTTTGATCAACCGCTTCGCCAAAGCAGGCTTTTAAAAACCGGTCATTTAACAGCAAGGAGATGGCCGGCTTTTACTTTTTACGACGGAAGCGAGCAATTGCAGCCAATTGTGCTGCTGCCATTGCAAACTCAGATTGGGCAAGCGCCAAGTCAAAATCAGTGCCACGATTTTGCATGGCCTCTTCGGCACGCTTTTTAGCTTCAGTTGCTTTAGCTTCATCAAGATCATGCCCACGAATAGCAGTATCTGCTAAAACAGTGACACGATCGGGCTGCACTTCTAAATAGCCACCTGCTACAAAAACAAACTCTTCATCTCCATCAGCCTTTTCAATACGAACTGAACCTGGACGAATGCGTGTAATCAGAGGGGTGTGGCCGCGCAAGATACCGAGCTCACCACTTTCGCCAGGAAGCGCAACAAATTTTGCTTCCCCGCTGAAAATGGATTTTTCTGCACTGACTACGTCGACGTGAATTGTGGACATAATTTCCCTAGATGAGTTCGATTAAAGCTTTTTAGCTTTTTCGATGGCTTCATCAATTGAACCCACCATGTAGAACGCTTGCTCTGGCAAGTGATCCAACTCACCGCTACAAATCATCTTGAAGCCGCGGATGGTTTCTTTCAATGTCACATATTTACCTGGTGACCCAGTAAACACTTCAGCAACGTGGAATGGCTGGGACAAGAAGCGTTGAATTTTACGTGCACGCGATACGGCTAATTTATCTTCTGGTGACAATTCATCCATACCCAAAATTGCAATAATGTCGCGCAATTCTTTATAGCGTTGCAATGTCATTTGTACATCACGAGCTACGTCATAGTGCTCTTGACCAACCACTTGTGGGTCAAGCTGACGGCTGGTTGAATCGAGAGGATCAACTGCTGGGTAAATACCCAAAGCAGCGATGTCACGTGACAACACCACTGTGGAATCCAAATGCAAGAAGGTTGTTGCTGGTGATGGATCAGTCAAGTCATCCGCAGGAACGTAAACGGCCTGAATAGAGGTAACAGAACCAGTTTTAGTTGAAGTAATACGCTCTTGCAACTTACCCATTTCTTCTGCCAATGTAGGCTGGTAACCCACAGCGGAAGGCATACGACCGAGCAAGGCAGATACTTCAGTACCAGCAAGGGTGTAACGATAAATATTGTCAACGAAGAACAAAATGTCACGGCCTTCGTCACGGAATGCCTCGGCCATTGTCAAACCTGTCAACGCAACGCGCAAACGGTTACCAGGAGGCTCATTCATTTGACCGAACACCATCGCCACTTTGTCGATAACGTTAGATTCTTTCATCTCATGGTAGAAATCATTACCTTCACGAGTACGCTCACCTACACCAGCAAACACAGACAAACCTGAGTGTTGCTTAGCGATGTTGTTAATCAATTCCATCATGTTCACGGTCTTACCTACACCAGCACCGCCAAACAAGCCAACCTTACCGCCTTTAGCAAATGGGCAAACTAAGTCAATCACCTTAATACCCGTTTCGAGTAAGTCAACAGAAGGAGAGAGTTCATCGAACTTAGGGGCTGGTTGGTGAATCGCACGACGTTCATCAGTTGCAATTGGGCCTGCATCATCAATCGGGCGACCCAAAACATCCATGATTCGACCTAGTGTTGCTGGGCCAACAGGAACAGAAATTGGCTTACCGGTAGATTTCACTTCCATGCCACGACGCAAACCATCGCTTGCGCCCATAGCAATCGCGCGTACTACGCCGTCGCCGATCTGCTGCTGAACTTCAAAGGTCAAACCTTTTTCAGCAAATGATTTTTCGCCGCTATCAACTAATGTCAATGCATCATAAATGTTCGGCATTTTGTCGCGTGGAAACTGAATATCCACCACTGGACCAATACACTGCACAATATTTCCGTTACTCATCGCATTTCTCCGCTTTTAATTCCTGAATTCTGTCTTATTCCTAAACGCTCGCCGCTTAAACAGCAGCTGCTCCGCCAACAAT
>CAIMXN010000041.1 GCA_903845455.1 uncultured beta proteobacterium
AATGATTGGCGCATTCGCCGCTGTACAGACTGATTTATTTAGGGCAACAGTGGGTGCGATGGCTTATTTGGGGGTTGCTGGAGAAATTGCCGAGCAGAAAACAAAGCTTGTCAGGGGTGGCTCCGGTACCTATCAAATGCATTTATTGGATGCCGTTGACTTACTGGATCGCGAACTATTTGTGGCAAGACTCAAGATGCAATTACTTGAAATGTCCTAGCCAGATTAATATCTGGTGTTTTACTTTGTGGCACATACCCTATTTTGCTGCAGTAATGTGATCCTGTAACATTGAGGATTAAAGGTTTTACAACACTTCAACTTCATGGTGAATACAGATATGTCTACATTAAAAGGTAAAACAGCCCTGGTAACAGGTTCAACTAGTGGTATTGGTCTGGGAATGGCAATTGCCCTAGCAAAGCAAGGCGCCAATATTATGATGAATGGCTTTGGCGACAAAGATGGTCCCATTGCGCAGATTAAAGCTTGTGGCGTAGAAGTGGATTATCACGGCGCAGATATGAGTAAGCCCGCTGAAATTGAAGACCTGATTAAGCAAACTGAAAAACGTTTTGGTGCGATTGATATTTTGGTGAACAACGCAGGTATTCAGTACACCGCCAATATTGAAGATTTTCCTACTGATAAATGGGATGCCATTATTGCGATTAACTTGAGCTCTGCGTTTCATACCACTCATCACGCGTTACCCGGAATGCAAAAGCGCAACTGGGGTCGTATTATTAATATTGCCTCAGTGCATGGCCTCGTTGCCTCTGCTCAAAAATCTGCTTACGTTGCAGCTAAACATGGCATCATCGGTTTAACTAAAGTCACTGCTCTAGAAAATGCTCGCACAGGCATTACTTGTAATGCGATCTGTCCTGGTTGGGTATTAACACCCCTAGTACAAAAGCAAGTGGATGCGCGAGCTGAGCGTGAGCATATTTCGAATGATGTTGCGAAGACTGCTTTGGTTTCAGAGAAGCAACCTTCAGGTGAATTTGTCAGTCCAGAACAACTCGCTGCTTTGGCAGTATTTCTCTGTGGACCCGATGCCTCAGAAGTGAGGGGTGTTGCTTGGAATATGGATGGTGGTTGGGCTGCGCAGTAATTTTTATCTAGTCCTGAGTAGCTAAACCGCTGAGTAGCTTGTACTGAGTAGTTGCATTAAGTAGCTTATTACTCGGCGGTAATTTTTCTATCGCTAATGATCTTGCCCCAAGTAGCAGATTGACTAGCAATATATTTAGCTAAATCTTCACGAGATCCTGGGTTAGGTGTCAAGCCGTGCTCAGCCAATTGCTTGTTGGTGGTTTTATCTGTCAATACCGCAACCAAGGCTTTATTCCATTTTTCTAAAATGATATCCGGTGTTTTTCCTGGGGCAACAAAGGCATACCAGTTAACAGCATCAAACCCTGGATAACCTGATTCAGAAATAGTTGGCACATTCGGTAAGGTCGGCGCACGCTTGAGTCCAGTGGTAGCGATCGGAATGAGTTTGCCTGAGTTGATATAGGGTTCAGCTGTTGCCAGGGCAGAGTAGTAGGAAGAGACTCGACCTCCCAGTAAATCAACCATGGCTGGGCTCCCGCCCTTATAAGGTACGTGCACAGTATCAATATCTGCTCTCACGTTTAAGAGTTCACCCTGTAAGTGAGATGCTGAGCCACTACCGGTAGAAGCAAAAGTAATTTTGCCAGGATTCTTTTTGGCATAGGCTACGTACTCTTTGAAATTCTTAACACCCAACTCTGGAATGACCACCAAGACATTGGGGAAGGTCACACCCATCGTCAGAGGCGCCAAATCTTTTTGAGGATCGTAGGGTAGTTTCATGAGGTGAGGTGCAATGGATAAAGGTCCGATAGAACCAAATAAAATCACAGAGCCATCCGTAGTTGCGTTCGCAGTAAAGGCGTGGGCAATATTTCCACCGGCACCAGGTTTGTTATCCACAATCACATTTTGTCCAAGATCTTCACTGAGTTTTCTGGCAATGATGCGAGCAGCGTTATCTGCTGAACCACCAGCAGCAAAACCAACCACTATCGTGATGGTTTTCTTTGGTGGAAATTCTTGGGCATGAACTATTGAGAGAGTGCCTAAAAAAGCCAAACCAATAGAAATAATCGAACGAACTAAGAAGGCTGATTTCATGATCATGTCTCGGATATTTGGGTTTTAAATCTTCATCACATCTGGTGCGGGCTTTGGTGCATACGATCTACTTTACCAGCCATAAGCAACTGACTTGGCAAAGTCCTGCCTACTATTTTTTGAAGGTCTTTGGAGCACTCTAGCAATGTATCGATCTGCATATGGGTATTAAGGCCCATGAGGTCGAACATATGTACCAACTCTTCCGTGCAGATATTGCCAGTAGCTCCAGGTGCATAGGGACAGCCACCTAAGCCACCTAGTGAAGAGTCAAAACGATCTATCCCGCTATTGAGTGCTGCAAGTGCGTTGGCAAGCCCCATGCCCCGAGTGTTATGAAAGTGAAGGGTCCACTGAAGGTTAGGGTGTTTGGTTTGTACTATGTCGCAAACCTCTTGAACCTGTGCTGGATTGGCCATGCCAGTGGTATCGCAAATGGTGATACCGCGAATTCCTTGTTCTGAAAAGCGGTCAATCCAATGCATGAGTTCTTTTAATGGAGTGATGCCACTCATAGGGCAGCCAAAGCTGGTTGAGAGTGAGATGTTCACAGCCGTTGCATTGGAATGCGCTAAATCAATCACCGAGCTTAAGGCTTTAAATGAATTTTCCCGACCCATTTTGAGGTTGGCTTGATTATGAGTTTCGCTAACTGACATGACTAGGTTGAATTCGTCTACGCCAACCGCAATGGCACGTTCCGCCCCCTTTACATTGGGAATCAAAACAGTGTATTCAACCCCAGGAACGCGAGTAATGCCTTGCATGACCGCTTCAGCATCTGCCAACATCGGGATCGCTTTTGGGCTGGTAAATGAGCTGACCTCAATTTTGGCGTATCCAGCTAGGCTAAGGCGATCAATGAGGGCGATTTTTTCCTCAGTTGGGATAAAGGCACTTTCGGCCTGAAATCCATCGCGCGTCACCACTTCCTGAATATAGATTCGTTTATGGGGGGTAGGGCTTAAGTGACTAGTCATATTAATCTTTAAGACACAGGCTGCCAAACTTGGCTAAGTACCTATTTTAAGTAAGAAATCCCAATTTTGGGTCAGATAAACAAAAACAGCAGAATCGTTTATAGTTACAGCGCATTCATCTATATAGGAGAACCTTTCATGACATCAATTCTGAGCTCATTGGGACGTACAGTTTTAGCGGGTTTTGTGCTTCTCGTGCTGATTATTTTGGCTTTAGGCGGTAATTTTGGTTCTGCCGAACTGCCTTTCGTATTTCGTTGGTTGCATGTCATGTGTGGTGTGATGTGGATTGGTCTACTTTGGTACTTTAATTTTGTCCAGATACCATCCATGCCAAAAATCCCTGATGAGCAAAAGCCAGCGATTGGCAAAGTGATCGCTCCAACAGCATTGTTTTGGTTCCGTTGGGCAGCTTTGTTTACAGTGTTGACTGGCTTAATCGTTGCGATATTAAATGGTTATGCCCACCAAGCTTTCACATTACAAACGCCGTTCCGTGCGATTGGCTTGGGTATGTGGATTGCTTTGATCATGGCCTTTAACGTATGGTTCATTATTTGGCCAAACCAAAAACGTGCTCTTGGCATTGTTACTGTAGAGGCTGACGTTAAGGCTAAATCCGCACGGATTGCCATGTTGACTTCCCGTTTGAACACGGTGCTCTCTATTCCGATGTTGTTCTTGATGAGCGCTCAATCCCACAACACGACTTGGTTCGTTATTGTGACTTAAGTAGCCGTTCAATTGAATTAAAGAAAGGGCCCGCAAAATGCGGGCCCTTTCTATTTCTTGCTGACAAATTCATCGCTCAGAAAATACCCATTAATATCAATGAGCAAATCTATTTATAGTAGCGCTGGTAATTCCTTGGTAAAAGCTCCGCGTTGTGCGGTTGCGCTACCCATGAGTACGAAGCCTAGGAGTTTGCCATCAGCAGATTCAAAGCGGGACTCTAAGCCGCCCTCAACGGGATGCGTTTTCCAGGCGCCAACGGCATCTTTGGCAGGAGGGGACACAATGGTTGGCAAAGTAGGAGTCTTTACCATGACAGGCATTGCTGGGTAACTCAGGGCAGTTTCTTGACCAATGAGAGTAGGGGCTAATGCTCTAGCCGCCTGCATAATTGGCATGACATAAGGCAGGACCAAACCTTCAACTTCAGCGCAGTCACCCAGTGAGTAGATATTCCGAACACTGGTTTCTAAATGACGATTTACTTTGATGCCCGTACCAGTTGCTAAACCAGTAGCTTTAGCTAAATCCAATCGCGGCCTCAAACCCACTGCAGAAAGAACCACATCACTCTGAATAGTTTGACCATTGGCTAAGGTAATTTGTAAATTACTGCCAGTGCGATCAATGGATTGAACAGTGGTCGCAAAGTGCCAACGTACGCCTGTAGCACTGAGCTTATTTTGCAATACCTCAGCTGCTTCTTTTGGAAGATGTCTAGCTAAGGCTTGTGGCGCTAAATCAATGACATCTACTTCATAAGACCCTAGCACTAGGTCATTAGCAAACTCACAGCCA
This sequence comes from uncultured beta proteobacterium, assembly GCA_903845455.1. Classification (GTDB taxonomy): domain Bacteria; phylum Pseudomonadota; class Gammaproteobacteria; order Burkholderiales; family Burkholderiaceae; genus Polynucleobacter. The sequence goes on from CAIMXN010000041.1 coordinate 4,677, forward strand.
ATGAGGCCTGCACCCAAAATGACCACCTTCTTTTTGTCGACAATAGCTCGGCGGAATTTGGCATAGTCTTCTAAGTCATTTACGGTAAGCACTTCATTCACAGCATTGCCTTGCAGTGGCAAACGAATTTGATCAGCGCCCAGCGCCATTACTAACTTACTATAAGAGATCACACCTTTGCTGGTGGAGACCGTTTGCAAACTGGTATCAATGCTACTTACCTCAGTCTCACCCATGATGGTGAGTTCTAACTGGGTAGCCATGCCCTCTAGTGAAGTAGAGATCAGTTGCTCAGCTTCTTTTTTGCTGGCCAGTGCCGTTGAAAGCATGGGTTTGGAATAGAAATAACCTGGCTCTCGGGTGATGAGCGTAATCGGAACAGTCTTATCTAATTTACGGATTTCGCGAATCACAGTGAACCCAGCTAATCCACTGCCAATAATGACAATGGCCGATGGATGTTGTTGCCTATTTTGATTCAAAGCTGGGCTCCTTGGTAATGCATTGATGAGCAAAAAATATAGACTGGATTAGCCAATCTGAACCATTTCAAAGTCTGACTTTGCTACGCCACAATCTGGACATTCCCAGTCTTCTGGAATGTCAGCCCAAATAGTGCCTGGAGCGATACCATCTTCTGGGAGACCACTTGCTTCATCATAGATAAAGCCACACACGATACATTGCCAAGATTTCATAATAATTCCTTCATTGAATAGTATTTAGTTTAAATTTAATTTAGATTTAATTCTTTTCTTGCTTATTTGCTTGCAAAGGCTTGCGCTTTTTCTAGGGCCTTTTGGTAGTGATGAGCATGACGCTCTTCCACCTTAGCGAGGGCTGCAAAACGCTTGGCTGCTTTAGCCAAGACCGCCTGAAACTGCTCGGCATGCTCTTTTGATTCAGCAATTTGCTCATCAATCTCTTGGATAGCAGCAGTATTGCCTTCCTCAACTGCTGTTTTACGGAAACTTGGGTACATTTCGGTGTACTCGTAGGTTTCGCCTGCAATCGCCATTTCCAAAGCGCGGCTTGGGGTAATAGTGCTTGCAGGATAGAGTAAATCTAAATGACCAAAAGCATGCATCACTTCTTGGTCGGCTGTTGCTTCAAAAATTTGGGCAGTCTCTTCATCACCAGCGGCGCGTGCCAACTTAGCGAAGTAGCGATATTTAATATGAGCCATTGATTCACCAGCAAATGCAGACTCGAGATTTTGGAGTGTTTTAATTTCAGGACGGGCCATTATTGATTCCTTTTTGTAAAGTTTAAAAATTCATTTGGGTAGCAGAGGGCCGCTTAAATTCTTGCTTGCTCAACCATGGAATGGATTCTGAACTGCAAAGTATTATCAGTCCAATGAATAATAATGATACTATTGATCGAAATATTAGATAATTAGACAATACCTGACGATGGCCTATTTCCCTTCATTAAGACAGCTCAGCTACTTTGCTGCTTTAGCAAAAGAGCTGAACTTTACTCGTGCTGCAGAAGCTTGTTTTGTTGGCCAGTCAACACTCAGTGCTGGACTCAAGGAGCTGGAAGAGGGTCTGGGTATCCGTTTAGTGGAGCGCGATCGCCAGAATGTCTCAATGACGCCTGTTGGTTTAGAGGTTTTAGAGCGCGCTAAGGCTATTTTGGCCGCTTCCCAGGATTTGGTGGAGTATGCGGGTGGGGTAGCGCAACCGATGACAGCCACAATCCGTCTAGGCGTAATTCCGACGATTGCCCCATTTCTATTGCCTCAGGTTTTACCAGAAATTCGGCAGCGCTTTCCAGAGCTGAAGATTGTTTTGCGGGAAGATTTAAGTGCTAATTTGCTTGCCAGGCTTGCTGACCATCAACTGGATTTTGCCTTAATTGCCTTGCCCTACGACGTGAATGGCTTGTTGGTGAAAGAGTTATTTAACGATGAGTTTTGGCTAGTGGCTCGAGAAGATGATCCTGCACTGAAGGGTAAAGAAGTGCATTTACCCGCCAAGATGGCAGAGAGGCTACTTTTGCTTGAGGAGGGGCATTGTCTACGTGAACATGCGATGCAAGCCTGTAAGCGCTCAGATATTCGTCATGCCGAGGGGATGGAGGCAACTAGCTTGTTGACCCTGCTACAGATGGTGGAGTCTGGAATGGGAATTGCTTTGCTGCCTGAGATGGCTATTAAAGGGGGCTTACTCAATAACACACAGTTGCTTGCTAGACCATTGGCAGCGCCCGCTCCCAAGCGAGTGATTGCCTTGATTGCCCGTGCTTCCACAGCCCGCCTCGAAGAATTTCAGGCGCTCTCTGATTGTATTGAGGAGCGCTTTGGCGTCAATTTAAAAATGAGTCGTAGCAAGCGCAAAGGTGTTCGTACATGAACAAGATTGCAGCAAGCTTGTTACAGTCATGATCCCTGTTTATTTGCCATATTAAAAAAGAAAGTTTGTAATGCCCGGAAAAGAAATCATGTTTACCCCAGTAAAACTCGGTTTGATTGAGTTGAAAAACCGCCTTGTCATGGCACCGCTAACCAGAATGCGTTCGCTTCCTGGTGATGTAATACACCCATTAGCTAAAACGTATTACGCACAACGTGCGAGTGCAGGCTTGATTATTAGCGAGGCAACACAAATTTCTCCCTTGGGTATGGGTTACCCAGCAACTCCAGGTATTTATTCTGCTGAGCAAACTCTTGCCTGGAAAGACGTTGTGGAGGAGGTTCACGCCAAGGGTGGTTCAATCGTTGCTCAGTTATGGCATGTGGGCCGAATTTCACATTCTTCATTACACCCAGAGCAAGGCTTACCAGAAGCACCTTCTGCCATTGCAGCAGAAGGCCAAACCTATGGGGCAGATTGGCAACTGCATGACTATGAGGTTCCTAAGGCAATGACTAGTGAAGATATCGCGCGCTTGCTAAGAGATTTTGAGTTAGCGGCAAATAATGCCAAGCAAGCAGGTTTCGATGGTGTTGAGGTTCATGCGGCAAATGGCTATCTCTTAGACCAGTTCTTGCAGGATAAGACAAACCAACGCACTGATCAATATGGCGGCTCCATCGAGAATCGCCTGCGCTTACTTGGCGAAGTGATTGAGGCTGTTGCCAAAGTATTTCCAAGCGAACGGATCGGAGTGCGTTTATCTCCCTATGGCACATTTAATGACATGAGTGATAGTGATCCAGTCGCTTTATTTGCTGCTGCAATTGATAAATTAAATCCTTATAAGCTAGCGTATGTGCATATGATTGAGCCCCGCTCAACCAATGCAGGGGGTAATGATGAGGTATATGAAGATGCCCCACTGACTTCAGAGATATTCCGTCAAGCCTATACAGGAAAATTTATTAGCGCTGGTGGTTACGATCAAGCGATGGGCGAAGAGACCTTGGAAGCCGGAATTGCCGATGCAGTTGCCTATGGTCGTTTGTATATCTCCAATCCAGATTTAGTTGAGCGCTTTAAAAAGAATGCTCCTTTAAATCCTTATGACCGCGCTACATTCTATGGCGGGGCGGAAGTGGGTTACACCGATTACCCAACGCTGTAATCAGGCATGAGCAGCAATGAGGTCATATTTCTGAGAAATTTGACCTCATTTTTTATTGTCGGGGTCTTTTAGCAAATCAAAATGGTTGGCTATCAATAGTGTCGCTACTGATGCACAACCTAGGGCAAAGAACTGCCACTGATGAATTATTGCTGTACCAATGACGGTCATGAGGATTGTCCAGGCAATCGTAATTTTAGCTTTTTTGCTGAGCGGTTTCATGTTCTAGAAGTTCCTATTTTATTTCAGGGTCACGCTGATTTAGCATGCGAAGAAGTGTATCGTTTTTCAGGATGTAATGTTGCCACAAAGCTGCTAGCGCGTGAACCCCAATTAAAAAATAGATCGTATTACCAAGCCATTCATGTAGCTCTTTAAAGATTTTTTTGATTGAGGGATCAGGGCTAATCCATTGGGGGAGCGTCCAGTTGAAAAAATGGACTTCTTTGCCGCCCGCCTGAAGGAAAATGAGCCCCATGATAGGTAGTGTGAGTAATAAGGCATAAAAAAGCCAATG
>CAIMXN010000042.1 GCA_903845455.1 uncultured beta proteobacterium
AAAAGTCATTCCGGCATGGTTTATTAGCGCGCTCAATGTAAAAGCCCAAGGCAAAGATGTATTTAATGCGCAGTTTGGCCCAGCGGTTTCCAAGGACCCATTTTTGAATTTCAAATACAAGGGTGCTAAAGGGGATAAGCTAGTTGTGAATTGGGTTGATACCAAAGGCGATAAGCGTACTGATGAAGCAACCGTTTCTTAATGATTAAAGAATAATAGGTATATCCATGGCTCCTGTATCTGCTTTATTAAAGAGATGTCTTATTTCATCGCTACTTATAGCGTTTGGTCAAAGTGCATTTGCGCAAACTGCCGCTGATGACATCGCCAAATACCGAGAAATGATTGCGGACGGCAATCCTTCTGAGTTGTATGAGATGTCTGGTGAGGAGTTATGGAAAAAACCTGCCGGCCCCAAAAATGCCACATTAGAGAAGTGTGACTTAGGTCTTGGTGCTGGAGTGGTTGATGGCGCGGCAGCAGTCTTGCCAAAGTATTTTAAAGATACCAACCGAGTGCAGGATCTCGAATCTCGTTTGATGACTTGCATGGATAAGCTTCAGGGAATACCTTCACAGGACATTATCGATGCTAAGTTTGGAGCTGGTCCTAAAAAGGAAATGGATGCGGTTGTTGCTTACGTTGTTACCCAATCAAAAGGCAAAAAAATTAACGTGAGTACTGCCCATCCGCAAGAAAGAAAAATGTATGACATGGGTAAGCGCGCCTTCTTTTTTGAGGGTGGTCCTTTTGACTTTTCTTGTGCCTCTTGCCATGGAGCAAGTGGTAAGCGGATTCGTTTGCAAGATCTGCCAAACATAACCACCCAAGAAGGTGCAACACTGGGGTGGGGATACTGGCCCGCTTATCGTGTTTCAAGCGGTCAATTTTGGACTATGCAGCAAAGGTTAAATGACTGTTTTAGACAGCAGCGCTTCCCATTCCCCATTTATGGTTCTGACGTAACTATTGCCCTGTCGATGTACATGGCAAAAAACGCCAATGGTGGAATTATTCAAACTCCTGGATTGAAGCGCTAAGAATATGAAGACACTGATGATGACATCGACAAAACGCTTTTTCTCGCTACTGCTTGCTTGCAGTGCATTGGCTATTTCTGGCAATGCTACTGCTCAACAGAAGGCTGACCCCCAGTTTGAAAAGATGATCAAGAATAGTTTCCGGGCTGAAGGTATAGCTGGTCTTGATCGTATTGATCAAGATGCAACACAAGAGTTTTGCTCAGATCCAAAGTTTGCATCTAGTAAAGCTGGCGCCGCTAAAGCTATAAAGATCCAAAAAATTAATATGGATACGATCAAACAACCGTCAGATGGTCAATACTTAGGCCATTGGAAAAGTGGCGAGGCTATCGCTCAAAGTGGCCGTGGCGCTACATGGACTGATTCCGCAACTACGCCCGTTGGCGGTGGCTGCTATAACTGCCATGAGATTGATAAGAAAGAGATCTCTTATGGAACTATTGGCCCAAGCTTGTGGAATTACGGCAAGAATAGGGGCTACTCTCAGGAAGTCATAACCTATACATGGAATCGAATTAATAATTCCAAGGCTTATAACGCCTGTAGCAATATGCCTCGGTTTGCGCACTTCAAACTGTTAAACGAAAAACAAATACAAGATCTCATGGCGCTGTTATTGGATCCACAATCACCCGTTAATCAATAGGCTTTACATCATGTCAATTAACCGTAGGGAGTTTTTACAAACTCTCGCTATTGCTTCGGCTGGGGGTTTAGGTCTTCACTCTAATTTTGCTTTAGCCCAAGAATCGGCTAAGAAGTTTTACGAGCTACCTAAATTTGGCAATGTTCATTTACTGCACTTTACAGATTGCCATGCTCAGCTATTGCCAATTTACTTTCGCGAACCCAATGTTAATTTGGGAATTGGGTCTCTAGAAGGTCGTACACCACATTTGGTGGGCGAATATTTCTTAAAAGCAAGCGGCATTCCTGCGGGCACAAGAGATGCGTATGCATTTACTTATCTGAATTTCACTGAAGCTGCAAAGACTTATGGAAAAGTAGGTGGGTTTGCACATCTTTCAACCCTCGTTAAGCAGATGAAGGCTTCCCGTCCAGGCTCATTATTATTAGATGGTGGTGATACATGGCAGGGTTCAGCAACTGCCTTGTGGACCAATGGTCAAGATATGGCCGATGCTGCTTTAGCTCTTGGCGTCGATATCATGACGGCTCACTGGGAAATGACGCTTGGGGAAGAGCGCGTCATGGAGATTGTGAACAAAGACTTCAAAGGTAAGATTGAATTCTTAGCTCAAAATATTAAGACTTCTGATTTTGGTGATCCAGTATTTCCGTCTTATACGATTCGCAAGATGAATGGCATTCCTGTGGCGATTATTGGACAAGCTTTCCCATATACCCCAATTGCAAACCCTGGTTATATGGTTCCTAACTGGACATTTGGCATTCAAGAGGAGAACCTGCAGAAAACGATTGATGAGGCTAAAGGGAAGGGCGCTAAGGTCGTTGTTCTCTTGTCTCACAACGGCATGGATGTGGATCTGAAGTTGGCTTCACGTGTGAGTGGATTGCATGCCATTTTAGGTGGCCATACTCATGATGGTGTGCCGATTCCAGTTCAAGTTAAAAATTCTGGTGGTGTGACTTTAGTTACTAATGCTGGCTCAAACGGCAAGTATCTTGGCGTATTGGATTTTGATGTCAAAGGTGGCAAGCCTGTCGACTTTAGATACAAACTCATGCCCATCTTCTCAAACCTCATTCCAGAAGATAAATCGATGTCAGCCTTGATCCAAAAAATGAGGAAGCCTTATGAATCAAAGTTACAGGAAAAGTTGGCCGTTACAGATAGCCTGCTCTACCGTCGTGGCAACTTCAATGGCAGCTTTGACCAAGTGATATTAGATGGTTTGATGGCGCAGAAGAATGCAGAAATTGCTTTTTCACCAGGATTTAGATGGGGTACTACCTTGTTACCAGGTCAAACCATCACCATGGAAAGCCTGCTAGATCAAACTGCGATCACCTATCCGTACACCACCGTCAACATGATGACGGGGGAAACGATTAAGACCATCTTGGAAGATGTCGCTGACAATCTTTTTAATCCAGATCCGTATTACCAGCAAGGTGGCGATATGGTGCGTGTTGGTGGCTTGCATTACACCATTGATCCCGCTGCTTCAATGGGAAAACGTATCTCTGAAATGCGCCTGAATGGAAATCTAATTGACGCCAATAAATCTTATAAAGTGGCAGGCTGGGCGCCAGTAAGTGAGGCAGCTAAAAATCTCGGCGGTGAGCCAGTCTGGGATGTGATTGCCCGACATTTGCGTGACATGAAAACTGTCAATGCCATCAAGCTTAATGAGCCAGTAATTAAGGGCGTTGCAGGAAATCCTGGCATTGCATCCATCTAGAACTCAATGAATATGAAAGAATGCATGCCTAAATTAGCTAAATTATTCCTCAACACTATGTTGGTGTGCTGCACATTTTTTGGATTTGCTCTCAATGCCCATGCACAACAAGCAACAAGCCCAACAAAAGTGGTTTATCACATTGACGATGCAGAATCACAGGGCTTAAAAGGCTTGCGAAATATTCGAAACCATTTAGATGTCTCACCAACCACTCAGATCATTGTTGTCACACACGCCAATGGCATTGATATGCTGATGGAAGGCGCGAAAGACAAGAAAAATAATGTGGAATATGCACCATTGATTGGCGCCCTGAAATCACGTGGCGTTCGCTTTGAGGTCTGTGAAATCACTCTTAAAAATAGAGGCATTAAGAAGGATGTCTTCATTCTTGACGCTGACTTTACACCGTCCGGTGTTGTGCGAATTGCTGATCTCCAAGCAAAAGATCACTACGCCTACCTCAAGCCTTAGGTCGATATAAGCTATCGATTATCTAACTCTGGATCAATGAAGCATTTTATTTCTTTGTTATTGAGTCTCATGCTGCCAGGCCTTTGCTTAGCAGAGCTCCCTGACCTGGTGAATCTAAAGCCAATTCAGGTTACACAAAATACCTATTTTGTTCAGGGCTTTCCTGAAATGGGATCGAGCAAAAACCAGAACTTTATTTCTAATGCAGGGTTTGTAGTGACACCTAAAGGTGTCGTGGTAGTCGACGCACTAGGATCACCAGCTCTTGCGCAAAGACTGCTCAATGAGATTGCAAAAATTACCAAACAAAAAGTAGTCGCGGTCATCGTTAGTCATTACCACGCAGACCATATATATGGCCTGCAAGTTTTTAAAAAGGCAGGTGCAAAAATATATGCACAAGAACTGAGTAAAGACTACCTAAATTCTGATGCAGCCCGCCAAAGACTAGAGACATCACGCATTAATTTTTCTCCATGGGTCAATTCAAGTACTCACTTAGTGACTCCTGATCACTGGATCAAGTCTGAAAAAACATTAACGGTTGGCGGAGTAGATTTTTTGATTTCAAAAGTTGGTCCTGCACATACGTCTGAAGATTTAATGGTCTTTATCCCTAGTGAAGAAGTGCTGTTTGTTGGTGATCTGGTTTTTAGAGGGCGTATTCCATTTGTTGGTAATGCCGATAGTAAAGGGTGGTTAGCGTCACTAGATCGTATTGAGGGCTTAAAACCCAAGATTGTGATTCCTGGGCATGGTGCTTATTCACCGAATCCAACTCAAGACATCACCTTTACCCGTGAATACTTACGATATCTGCGTGAGTCTATGGGCGAAGCTGCTAGAAATATGGATTCATTCGATGAGGTCTATACCAAGACAGACTGGTCTGAGTATGAGGGAATGCCTTTATTTAGGTCTGCCAATCGGATGAATGCCTATAACGTCTATCTTGCCATTCAGGGTGAATAGCAGTTTTGTCATATAGGCTCTAAAATAGCACTTTAAACGCTAAATCCCTGATTTGCATGAAGTTTCTAATTAAATCCTTGGCACTTGTAGTGATAGCAGCATTTTTGCTGAGCTCATCCGCGTTTGCGAATGAGCCGCTTGCCAATGGCAGGGCAATAGATCAGGAGAAATGCTATGCCTGCCATGCAAAGAAAACTGGCTTTGGAAACGGAGACATGATCTACACCAGATCTGACAGCAAAGTCACGACACTTGCAAAATTAAACTCGATAATTTCAGTTTGCAATACTGAATTGCGTTTAGGTCTTTTCCCTGAGGATGAGAGCGATGTCTCAAAGTACCTCAATCAGCAATTTTATAAATTTAAACCTTAAGCAGAATTTTTAAATCATGGATGTTATAGATGTTGCTTCACTAACTAAATCAGCTTTGCTGGCAAGCTTTATTGCGGCCTTTATTCTCGGTGTAACCATGCAAAAAACGGGTTTTTGCAGTATGGGCGCCATCTCAGATATTTTCATTATGAACAGCTGGGATCGTCTTAAGCAGTGGTTTCTTGCTATTGGAGTGGCTATTATTGGTTTTGCTGTGATGTCCTATAGTGGCTTCATTGACCCACTCACGAGTATCTATACTGGCAACAAGTTGCTGTGGCTCTCAACCATAATGGGTAGCATCCTATTTGGCTTTGGTATGGTTTTGGCTTCTGGATGCGGAAGCAAAACACTGATTCGCATTGGCGGGGGCAATCTCAAATCGGTCATTGTTTTTCTTGCGATTGGTCTTAGCGCTTATATGACTATCCGTGGGTTTCTAGGTGTCATTCGTATCAATACGCTAGACACTGTTTTCATCAGCCTCAATACTCCTCAGGATCTCCCAAGTTTGTTGAGTGCTGCGACTGGCATGATGCGCTCCTCTTTGCACCTTATTCTTGGATTGGTAATCGGCTCTGCTTTTATTATTTTTGCACTAGCTAAGAAAGTCTTTTGGACAGCTGAAAATCTTTTTGCTGGAGTCGTCGTCGGTCTAATCATCTGCTCTATCTGGGCTATCTCAGGTCACATGGCCTTTGTTGCCGAAGATCCAAATACCTTAGAAGCGGTCTTCTTGGCTACGAATTCAGGAAAAATGGAAAGCCTTTCCTTCGTGGCTCCGTATGCCTATTTCTTGGATTGGCTCATGATGTACAGCGATACATCAAAGGTGCTTACCATTGGAGTGGTTGCCGTTATGGGGATGATTTCAGGTTCGGCCGTAGTGGCACTATTAACAAAATCATTTCGTTGGGAAACTTTCCGCAACCCCGAAGATACTGCTAATCACCTCATTGGTGGCATGTTGATGGGTTTTGGCGGGGTTACAGCATTAGGTTGTACAGTAGGGCAAGGGCTCAGTGGCATATCTACATTAGCGCTGAGTTCATTTATCGCTCTACCAGGATTTATTGTTGGTGCATATTTAGCCTTACGTTATTTGCAATATCGACTCGCTCCCAATCCCTGTAGTTAATCGATTTCATCAATAGGACATTCAATGCAGATCAACTGGTTGGAATTTACTCCCGGACCCGCGATTTTAGGCGGGATGATATTGGGTCTTGCTGCTGCACTATATGTGAACTTGCATGGACGTATCTTAGGAATTAGCGGGATTATTTCTGGTGTATTCACGTCTAAATCTGACGATGTCTTCTGGCGTTTGAGTATGGTAATTGGTTTATTAAGCGCACCCTTATGGGCGGCCTTGCTATTTGATATGCACCCAATCCAAGTGATTGATGCTGGTTGGGCGGCAGTAGTGATTGCTGGATTGCTAGTTGGTTTTGGGTCTGCCTATGGTTCAGGTTGTACTAGCGGTCATGGCATTTGTGGTCTCTCACGCTTATCCCCACGATCTTTGGTAGCTACCCTTTCGTTTATGTTGGCAGGCTTCATCACCGTTTTTGTAATTCGTCACTTGATTGGGGTCTGAGATGAAAAAACACTTCAGCCTCATAAGCCAATATTTGATTGGCGTGCTCTTCGGTTTTGGCTTGCTGATTTCTGGCATGACCAATCCGCAGAAGATCTTGAACTTCTTAGACCTTACCGGCTCCTGGGACCCATCCTTAATATTTGTGATGGGTGGAGCTGTGCTGGTTGGCTTAGCGGGTTTCTATGTACTGACTAAACGTAGTCAAGCCTTTTTTGGTGGCGCCCTGCATATTCCGACTAGAAGGGATATTTCGAAGCCCTTGGTGATCGGTAGCATTATTTTTGGTGCTGGCTGGGGTATCGCAGGCTTTTGCCCAGGTCCCGCAATTGTTTCCGTGGGTTCCTTGCAAGCTAAGGCACTCGTCTTTGTAATTGCTATGCTTGCTGGTATGTGGCTTTGTGAACGGTTCTTTGCGGCTCATAAGATATCAGCCTGATTTAGAATCAAAGGTATTAAGCGTAGTTTTCTGTCTGATTAATTTTTTGAGGTTGAAATGAGTCTTCCTATTGCCTGTCATAACGATCAATTCGGCACCCTTGGTCAAATTGATTCTGGCCACCTTGCTGAGATTGCGGCCCAGGGCTACAAGAGCGTGATTAACAATCGTCCTGATAACGAAGGCGGTCCTGATCAACCGAAGAACGCTGACATTGCAGCAGAAGCTGAAAGACTTGGTCTTCATTATGTATATCTGCCTGTGGTGAGTGGCGCCTTTACTCCTGAACAAGTTGTCGAGATGGCCCGCCTATTAAAAACCATGCCAGGTCCGATCTTGGCCTTTTGTCGTTCAGGTGCACGTTCTACCAATCTTTATCAATTAGCTTTACAAGTTCGCTAAGTAGTCTATGCGGATTGAGATTCCCAAAGAGAAACGGCTTGTTCATGAAATGATCATGCCTATTCGTTGGGGTGATATGGATGCGTTGCGTCACGTCAATAACACCGTCTACTTTCGCTATATGGAACAAGCCAGGGTGGAGTGGATTGAGACTTTAGGACTCGAGGTTGCCCATGGTAAAGCGGCTATGCTCATGATGAATGGTTTCTGTAACTTCTATCAGCAACTTTCCTATCCAGGTGATTTAATCCTGAAGACCTATCTTGGCAACGTAGGAAAATCTAGCGTCGATCTATTTACGTCTATAGCCTTAACAACTACTCCTGAAGTATTGGGTGCTGAAGGTGGGGCAACCATGGTATGGGTCGATCTGCAAACCAACAAATCCGCACCGTGGCCTGAACCTCTTCTCCAGAAGATGGCTTAGGAGAGCTGCTTGCAGCCTAGTAATCCATCTATTCTGTCGATTGATCGCTTTAGGTCTGAACGAAATAACTTCGATGTCATTATTGATGTACGTTCTCCCGCAGAGTTTGCCCTAGACCATGTTCCTGGGGCAATCAATTGTCCCGTTCTCAATAATGAAGAGCGTGTGCAGATTGGTACGCTATATAAACAGGTTTCCCCTTTTGCCGCTAAGAAACTTGGTGCCGCATTGGTTTCTCGCAATATTGCTAATCACCTCGAGCAGTCCTTGATTGATTTTCCAAGAGAGTGGCGCCCCTTAATCTATTGCTGGCGTGGTGGCGAGCGTAGTGGTGCTTTTACCCACATTCTTAATCGGATCGGTTGGAAAGCAATGCAACTTGAGGGCGGCTATCAAGGCTTTCGTCGCACAGTGATTGACGATTTGGATCAAGCGGCGAAAGAGTATTCATTTGCAGTGATTTGCGGTATGACGGGCAGTGGTAAGACGCGCATTCTGCATGAAATTAAAAAGCTAGGCGCTCAAGTACTTGATCTGGAAGGCTTGGCAGTTCATCGCGGCTCTGTCTTGGGCAATGAACCCAATATTGAGCAGCCCACGCAGAAGGGTTTTGAGACGGCGCTCTGGAATGCTTTTCAATTTCTTGATAAGAGCAAGATTATTTTTGTTGAGTCAGAAAGTAAAAAAGTGGGTGGTGTGCATATCCCAGATCTACTCATGGAAACGATTCGCAATGGGCAGTGTATTGAATTACGTTCTAGCACCCAAACCCGTGTTGCCTGGCTGATTCGTGAGTACCATCATTTTTTATCCGATACAGAGAGCTTTAAACATAAGCTGGGTTTACTGACTTCCCGCTACGGCAAATTACAAATCGCTCAGTGGGAAGCAGAGATTGATGCGAAGAATTTTGATTCACTGGTTGAGGAATTGTTAGTCATGCACTACGATCCCTCCTATCAATCATCCATTGAAAGAAACTTCCCTAAATACAATGCCGAAAATTTCGTTCCATTGGCTGATGACAGTGATGAGGCTTTTGCCAAAGCAGCAAAAGCCATCATGGCAAAAGTAAAGCCTTAACTAAAAGCCTGAATGCCAGTTTGCGCGCGACCTAAAATCAGCGCATGAATATCGTGAGTACCTTCATAGGTATTCACAACCTCTAGGTTGAGCATATGACGCACAACACCATATTCATCTGAGATACCGTTTCCGCCATGCATATCCCGCGCCATGCGAGCGATGTCTAATGATTTTCCACAAGAGTTACGCTTCATGATGGAAGTAATTTCTGGCGAAGCAATGCCTTCATCCTTCATACGACCTAAACGCAGACAGCCTTGCAAGCCAAGGGTGATTTCCGTTTGCATGTCAGCCAATTTCTTTTGAATCAACTGATTGGCGGCAAGAGGGCGGCCAAATTGCTTGCGATCCATGGTGTATTGTCGGGCGGCATGCCAGCACCACTCAGCAGCACCTAAAGCACCCCAGGCAATACCGTAACGCGCAGAGTTTAAGCAAGTGAAGGGGCCTTTAAGACCTGTTACTTCAGGGAATTCATTTTCAGCTGGGACGAAGACTTCATCCATGACGATTTCACCAGTGATGGAGGCACGTAGACCCATCTTGCCAGTGATTTTAGGAGTACTTAAGCCCTTCATACCTTTTTCAAGGATATAGCCGCGTATCACGCCTTCATCATTTTTAGCCCACACCACAAAGACATCAGCGATTGGTGAGTTAGAAATCCACATCTTCGAACCAGTTAAAGAGAATCCACCTGGGACTTTCTTCGCACGGGTAATCATGCCGCCAGCATCGGAGCCGAAGTTTGGTTCTGTTAATCCAAAACAGCCAATCCATTCACCACTAGCAAGCTTAGGAAGATATTTTTGCTTTTGTGCTTCACTACCAAATTCATAGATAGGCACCATCACTAGCGATGATTGAACGCTCATCATGGAGCGATAACCAGAGTCAACGCGCTCGATTTCACGTGCAATCAAGCCATAAGAAACGTAATTGAGATTTGCTCCACCGTATTGCTCTGGAATGGTGATACCCAGTAAGCCCAGTTCACCCATTTCACGGAAAATGGATGGGTCGCTAGTTTCATGGCGATAAGCATCATGAATTCTGGGCATGAGTTTGCGTTGCGCGTATTCAGCAGCTGCATCACGAATCATTCGCTCTTCTTCACTCAACTGGGTGTCCAGAAGGAGGGGGTCTTCCCAGTGAAAGCTTGGTTTACTCATGGTGTGGTGTCCTGTTTAATTTTTCGTATTGAGTCCTGTGTAATTTCAGGAATCCCTATATTCTTACTTCTATTATCCATTTTTTAGCTCTAAGATCACCCCAAAACCTATCGCCCATGTCTGTAACTAGAAGCCACCATCGCTACTATGACTTGATTCTGGCCGCCTTCGTGGTGGTCTTGCTGTGCTCTAACTTTATTGGCGCGGGTAAAGCCGCCGTGATTGAGCTACCTTACTTTGGCCCGGTTATTTTTGGCGCTGGAATTCTGTTTTTCCCAATTTCTTACTTTTTTGGGGATATTCTGACCGAAGTTTATGGCTACGCCTATGATCGCAGGGCTGTCTGGGCTGGTTTTACTGCATTAGCCTTTGCCGCAATCATGGCACAAGTTGTCATTGCCCTGCCTGTTGCGCCAGGTGACTACATGGCTCAGTACCAGCAGGGTATGGTGGCGGTCTTTGGCAACTCCTGGAGGATCGCTTTAGCCTCCATGCTGGCTTTTTGGTGCGGTAGTTTAGTTAATGGCTATGTACTGGCTAAATTGAAGATCTGGACCCAGGGACGTTTTTTATGGGTGAGAACGATTGGCTCAACAGCCTTTGGGGAGTTGGTAGACTCCTCACTGTTTTATGTATTGGCTTTTTATGGAATTTGGCCTATTCATGAGCTTATACAGGTGGCATTGGTCCAATATATTCTAAAGACCTCCTGGGAGGTTTTAGCGACGCCATTGACTTATTGGGTTGTAAATACCCTTAAGCGCAAGGAAAACGTAGATCACTACGACATCCACACGAACTTCACCCCATTTCGGGTCAAAGTCTGATTTTGGCTTTAACGCTGTTAACCCGTTAAAATATTGGTCTTTGCCCCTATTAGGGGCATTTCATTTGAATTGAATTTCAGAAAGCTAGAAAACATCCGTGCTGTCAGCATCTAATATCACTATGCAGTTTGGGGCAAAACCCCTGTTTGAGAACATCTCCGTTAAATTTGGTGGCGGTAATCGCTACGGCCTGATTGGCGCGAATGGTTGCGGTAAATCTACTTTCATGAAAATTTTGGGCGGCGAACTAGAGCCCACTAGCGGAAACGTTAGTCTAGATCCAGGCATTCGTCTCGGTAAATTGCGCCAAGATCAATTTGCTTATGAAGATGTCCGCGTATTAGATGTAGTGATGATGGGTCATGAAGAGATGTGGAAGGCTGCCGCTGATCGCGATGCCATCTATGCCAACCCCGATGCTAGCGATGAAGACTATATGCGCGCCGCTGAACTCGAAGGCAGTTATGCTGAGTACGGTGGCTATACAGCTGAAGCAAAAGCAGGGGAGTTACTCTTAGGTATTGGTATTCCAATCGACCAACATAATGGTCTGATGAGTAACGTGGCTCCTGGTTGGAAGTTGCGCGTATTACTTGCGCAAGCCCTTTTCTCAGATCCTGATGTGCTCTTGCTTGACGAGCCAACTAATAACTTAGATATTCATTCGATTCACTGGCTTGAAGATATTCTGAATGACATTAAAAGTACGATCGTCATTATTTCTCATGATCGCCATTTCTTAAATGAAGTGTGTACGCATATGGCCGATATGGACTTTGGCACACTCAAAGTGTATCCAGGGAACTATGACTCCTACATGCTTGCTTCAGTGCAGGCGCGCGCTCAGCAATTAAGCTCTAACGATAAGGCCAAGGAAAAGATTGCCGAATTACAGGCTTTCGTCAGCCGCTTCTCTGCGAATGCTTCTAAAGCCCGTCAAGCAACTTCACGTCAGAGGCAATTAGAGAAAATTGAGATTACCGAAATTAAGCCATCGTCACGTCAAAACCCATTCATTCGTTTTGATACAGAGAAGAAGTTACACAATATGGCTGTCGAGTGCAACGCTCTGACCAAATCTTATGACCGAGTCATTTTTAAGAACTTGAAATTAAGCATTCGTGCTGGTGAGAAAGTTGCCATCATTGGTCAAAACGGTGCAGGAAAGACTACGCTTCTGAAAACCATTCTGAGCAAGCGCTTCGATGGGATTGCTGCTGATAGCGGTGATGTGAAGTGGGCAGAGAACGCTAAGGTTGGCGTGATGCCACAAGATAATACTGAGCTCTTCGCTCAAGATGAGTTGCTCATGGATTGGATGAATGAGTGGCGCAATACAGGTGATGATGATCAGGTGATCCGTGGCACCTTAGGGCGCTTGCTATTTTCTGGTGACGACATTGGTAAGTCTGTCAAAGTGCTCTCTGGTGGTGAAAAGGGTCGCATGATTTGGGGGAAGTTAATGCTCCAAAAATATAACGTCTTAGCCATGGATGAGCCCACTAACCATATGGATATGGAATCTATTGAGAGTTTGCAAATTGCCCTTGAGAAATTCGATGGCACGCTTATTTTTGTTTCTCATGACCGTGAATTTGTCTCTTCATTGGCTAATCGCATCTTGGAAGTAAAGATGGATGGGACTATCAACGACTACTCAGGAACTTATGAGGAATATTTACGCAGCCAAGCCATTACTGGCTAAATTAAGGGGCTTGGTTAAGCTTGGTTAAGCTTAGTTAAGCCCTTACTGAGGCCGCTTCAATTGGCTATTTGCAGCCAATAACGCAATCCTCTCCGGGAATTGGCTAGCACCTAAAAATCACTAGGTCTATTTTTACCTATTACAAAAGATTGAGAGCTATTGGGAGCAATCACAAGTAGCTTGCATTAAATTGTCTTTAACAAAGCTTACCCCTCGCTGGCGGAGTGTTTGAGTTTTAGAATGCTCGAGGTATTTGGTTTAGCTAGTTGAGATATGGGGTCTGCCCCATTGCGTTATTACAACAACATCATTTGGGGATGGACAATGAAATTCAAACTATTAATAGCAGTCGTTGGTTTTATTTTGGGCTCGGCATTACCAGTATCACAATCTCTGGCCCTGACACATATCGATGGTCTTGTCCCATATGAAGATATTGATGCTGCAGAAATCCCTGTATTGCAATCGCCCAAAACGAGCTTAGGGAAAGATTTTAACTATCCAACAGGTCAGCCCCTCATCAAAGCCTATGTCATTGATATACCCGTTGGTAAACAAACTTCCTTGCACAAACACGCTGTTCCTTTATTTGTTTATGTGGTCTCTGGAGAGTTAGAAGTAGATTATGGTAGCAAGGGTAAGAAAAGTTTTAAATCAGGCACATCATATATAGAGGAAATTGATTGGTGCCATTTTGGTAAACCCGCCGGAAAAATTCCTGTAAGGATTATTGGCATTTATCTAGGTCAAGTAAATCCCGATCAAGTTAAACCCGAGCCTTGCACCAAACCTAATTAATTTTTTGTAGTTAAACAATAACTGCTTATTGTTTTATGCTGCCAAGAAACATCCCTGATGGGTCGGGCAGCGCCTCTCAGGCTTAGATAACAAGTAGGCAGATCTACATTGCATAACGATCTGATGAGAAAATTCAAGTAAATACGCGCTGCAATGCGCGATTTCAATCTATTTCTAATACTGAGAGCTATTGGAAGTAATCACCGGTAGATTGGATTAAATTGTTTTTTTAACAAAACTCCTCCTTCAGCTTAAGAGTGATTAAGTGTCTTGCCCGAGATTTCGAATGAAGACACTACCCTCAATGACCGCTTCGGGTCGCTAGGACCTTTTAAATATCAACTGATTTAGAATCTTTTGCTTGTCGCTGGAAGCGCATTG
>CAIMXN010000043.1 GCA_903845455.1 uncultured beta proteobacterium
AGATTTGGACAACCGACTTGGCAACTTTGAACCTAAAACTGAAACCGTAGAGGGTATCACTGGGACTGTGCAGCCAGGCGAGAAAAAAGCTTATGACGATGCCTTAAAAGCTTTCCAATCAGGCAATCTTAAAAAAGCTGATGAAGGCTTTACTGCTTTTGCTAGCAAATATGCGCAAAGTCCGTATTTACCTCTCGCCTTATATTGGGGGGCTAATAGCAAGTATGCAAGTAAAAATTATGTGGGCGCCATCAGTCAATTACAAACTCTGATTAAGAAATACCCTAACCATCCACGTATTCCTGCAGCCATGGTGACCTTAGGAAATTCACAACTAGAGAGTGGTAATAAAGTAGCAGCGAAAAAAACCTTTAGTGAAATCATCACAAAATATCCTGCCACAGAAGCTGCAAAGGATGCGCAACAACTATTACCTGCTACTAAGTAATTTACATGTCTACCTTGACAGCAGCATTTGAAAATATTGCGCCACGCAAACCGCATGCCCCTGCTGTCATTTTATTTTCTGGTGGATTAGATTCCACAAGCATTCTGGCACTTGCCAAAGATTTAGGGTATGCACCTTACGTGCTGTCTGTTAGCTATGGTCAAAGACATTCTTCAGAATTAGCTGCAGCCAAACACCTTGCCAAAATGATGGGGGTTGTGCGCCACGAAGTGGTAAATCTAGATCTCACCCGCTTTGGTGGATCAGCCCTTACCGATTCATCTATTGCAATACCAACCACTCCCAGTAAAGATCAAGAAATTCCCGTTACTTATGTGCCTGCGCGGAATACGATCTTATTATCACTGGCCTTGGGCTGGGCAGAATCTCTTGGCGGCTTAGATATGTTTTATGGCGCTAATGCAGTGGATTACTCTGGCTATCCAGACTGTCGCCCTGAATACGTTGAGTCCTTTGAAAAGATGGCTAACCTGGCAACTAAAGCAGGTGTAGAAGCAATCAATAATAACAATCGCTTTCGGGTGCATGCTCCCATTATTGGTATGAGTAAATCAGAAATCATTCAACTCGGCACAACGCTTGGGGTGGATTATTCGCAAACCGTTTCTTGCTATCAAGCAAATGATTTGGGTGAGGCTTGTGGAGAATGCGAGTCTTGCAGACTGAGACAAATAGGCTTTAAGTCTGCTGGTGTGATTGATCCAACTAGATACCGTAAATAGACTTAAACAATCAAGCTATATGAAGTTCATCCGATTGCTTAATGAGGCTTTCAGCTGGTATACCGAGCATCGAATGGAGCTTCCAGATCATCTTTAAGGTAAGTGGTCGCTTCCGATTCAAAATTTCATAAACTCGATTCAAGCCTCCGATCATGGGTTTCAAATCTTTTGGCTTTAAACCCGCCTGCTCCATTCTGAACTTAATAGCTTCGATAGGATCTGGAAGATCAATTGAATAATGCCTAGCTTCATATGACTCTATCAACATTAGCAATACTTCGAATCGATCTGCCTTTTTACTGCCAGGCGTGGGCTCATGATCAACGAAATAGGCGGCCTCTGCTAAGGCGGCATCATATTCAATTTCGTTGCGAATTGGTTTTAACTCCTTCATATCCCCTCCATTCCCACGGTTTTTGCATTGACACTATCGTACTCAGCATGGGTTCCAATAAACTTTATATAGAAAACACCAAGGCGATAAGCAACTGCAACAATTAACCGGTAATCATTTCCTTTTATATTAAAAACTACTCTGTTGTTACCAAGAAAGCTTGCATTCCTATAGTGATTTTTTATATCTTGAGGTGATAACCAATTAGCATTAACCACATCGTCATACCAAGCTTTTAGTGGTTGCTCTGCATCTCGATGTACCCTCCAAAATTGAACTAAATATTTTTTAGCGATCACCCTCATTCGATAATTATAGTCCCAAAATGGGACTAATGCAAAAAGGGTTAAAAAACAGTGGAGTAAGTAATGTTATTGAGGCCTATAAGCCAAAATTTCTTATACTTGGGTAAGGATCCTAGCAACATAGCGCGCAATTAAATCTACCTCAAGATTGACGGTATCACCTTGTTGCAGATTGCCTAGCGTAGTGTTTTGCAAGGTGTGCGGGATGATATTGATATCCACAATGCAGGCATTCTCGAGGTCTTCGGTTTTGTTCACTGTCAGCGAAACGCCGTTCACCACAATTGAACCTTTGTAAGCTAGGAACGAAGCAAGTTCTTTAGGCGCCTCAATTTTAAGAAGCCAAGAACCCTGAGGATCTTTTGCTACAGAAGCAAAGTGGCTAACCGTACCCACCCCATCCACATGCCCACTCACTAAATGACCACCAAGACGATCATTGAGCCGGAGTGCTTTTTCTAAATTTACGGGGCCCATTGCATCTAAACCTACTGTCTTACTCAAAGACTCTCTAGAAATATCCAAACTGAAGGTATTGCCTTCAATCTTGCTTGCAGTCATACAAGCACCCTGAATAGCAATACTGTCACCCAGCGCAACATCCTCTAAATAATTGCCAGGAACTTCAATTTGCAAGTGCAGGCCATCCCCCCGAGGGATAACGCTCTTAATTTTGCCAACAGCAGTGATGATTCCAGTAAACATAGGGAGATTTTATGCCTTAAGCCAAATCTGTTTTAACTATCGGACCTGGACAAGCGCAAACGCATATCAGACCCAAACATTGCCTGATCAATGATTTGCCAGTCTTGTCGTTGCTCAAGAGCAGTGAATGGTGCGATGTTGGCCATGCCAATACCCTCCCCCATGAAGAAGGGTGCGTAATAGAGGAGCAATTCATTAACGCAGTTTTCTCGAAGTAGGGAACCATTCAATTTAAATCCTGCTTCTACATGAATTTCATTCATGGCGCGTTCTTTGGCAAGATAAGCAAAGAGTTTTGGTAAATCTACTTTGCCGTCGGTATTGGGCAAAGAGAGTACTTCAATACCGCGCGCTTGAAATGCTTTTGCAGATTGCTTTTTTTCTGGAGTATCGAGTTTTCCGCAAACCAGGATCACGCCTGATTGATGTAGATTTTGGAATACTTTGGAAGTTTCAGGCGTCTCTAATTTCGAATCCACAATAATGCGCCAAGGTTGTCGCTCTGTCTTAACATCCCGCACATTCAAACTGGGGTTATCTTCTTTTACTGTACCCACACCCGTGAGAATGGCACAGGCTTGAGCGCGCCAATGATGTCCATCAGCACGAGCAGTTGGTCCGGTAATCCACTGGCTAGCACCATTAGGTAAAGCGGTTTTACCGTCTAAGCTTGCTGCAATTTTGAGGCGCACCCAAGGCAAACCTTTACTCATTCTCAAAATAAAACCTTGATTTAAAGCCTCTGCTTCAGCCTGTAGCAAGCCACAACGAACCTCAATACCAGCAGCCCTTAATTGCTCTAATCCTTTTCCAGCCACCAAAGGGTTGGGATCAGACATAGCAACAATCACCAAGGCTGGTTTTGCAGCAATGAGTGCTGTGACACAGGGCGGTGTTCTACCGGTGTGACTGCAAGGCTCTAAGGTGACATAAATCGTTGACCCCTCGAGAGCAAAACCCTTGGCCTGTGCCTCAGCTAAGGCTTGAACTTCCGCATGCGCGCCACCCACTCTTTGGGTAAAGCCACGCCCAATAATATTTGCATCCTTTACGATTACGCAACCGACCCGAGGATTGGGGTTCGATAAATATAGCGCTTGAGTGGCCTCAGCAAGGGCTTGGCTCATGAATTGATGGTCTAAGACGGTATACATACCACTATTAAAACCGATTAGCGGTATTGACTGCTAAATCACGCACTATCTGCAGGATTTAGCATCTTTTTGGGGGTCGCAGATTCTCCAGCGTCCGCCACTCCCCAAAATCAGGTGTCGCTCTAGTTCTGAATCCTGCAAATGCCCCAAGATCAAGCGATTAGCCACAAAACCACCTTGCGCAGTTTTGGCTGCCCCAGCAGGATTAAATAAGATTCCGCGCTGATTGGAGTTAGGCCCGCTAAATTGTTTACCGCCGCCCTTCACAAAAAGAGGTGAAATACTTTCTTGCATCAACCAGATTTTGTCAATGCAAGGCTTTAGATTGCAAGCACGTTTCACCTCCCAGCCACTATTCCAATCATTCAGAAATCGTGGCGCTATGTGTACTGTTTCTCCTAAGTGCAGGGCCTGATGTCGCGCAAAATGAGCATGGGCAATAAATCGGCGTGCAAGGGTTTCTATTGCTCGATGAGCAGCTTGCTGGCGCAGGACAGGCATTGTGATACTGGCCAAAATTGCCACAATCAAAATGACGGCCATCAACTCTAGCAGACTGCCGCCAGCCTCTTTAGCACTCACTCTTTAAATACCTGTCGCCAACTTAAACGGGTTGCATATCCTGTTGTCTCATCTAAATAGACTAGTGCCTCTAAAGCGATATGACCAGTTGTCGACACTTTCCAAAGTTGCTTGCTCACTGATTGCACAATACATATATCAGAAGGTAGCGCTGTCATATTTGAAATATTACTTTCACACTCCAAAAGCTTTTCTTCTGCTCGCATGAATTCAGACTGTGTGGTTTTAATGGTGTGCGTAGCCATCATTTGCAGTGCTGTCATCCGCTCTAGATAACCCACCAGTGATGCCATAAGAAGCAACAGAGATAAGACCCAGGCGATGATCAAGGCAAATTACGACTTGAGAAAGTGCGACTGAATTCTGCAATAGATTTACCCAAAGCCATCTCAATCCTGACCTTAAATAATTTTTGGGGGCTTAGTGAAGCTCTCTTCACATGGTTGGCTGGTGTCAGCTCTTCAATCTCTAGTCGATGAACGGCATTCATTAAAGTGGTATTTTGTAAACGTCCTTGTCGATCTAAAGACTGGCACATTAAAGATCCACCATGAACTCTCACCCCCTTAGATAAGCCGGCTTGGCGCTCCAGAAAAAACCCCTGATGCGCTAAACCATTTTTACTACGATCTTTCGTTAAGGTATTACCAATACAGTCAAAATCTACGCCATCAGAAATTTCATGTTTGATGAAAAGAGCATCAGAACGATTTAATCCAACTCCTTTTTGAATTGCCAATAATTCTTGTTTTTTATGTGTTGACTTCTTGAGATCAGTTGATTTGATATTGACATAACCGGCCATCCGCATAGCTCTACCAATCAATTCGAGTGCCCGATCTGCTTCCGCGCTAGCTAACTGAACATGCTCAAGTTGCACCTGCTTTACTAACATCTCACCGCTTACCTTTAGGAGTGGACCGATGAGTATTAGGCAAAGCGCCATTCCCACGAGGCATTCGAGCAGGTTCACTGTTACTTCCTTTTTCTAATATTTTTATTTCATGTTGATCAGATGCCAGCCTCAGTTGTCTGCGCTGCTCTTGAGTTTTTCCATATCGCAGCACTAAACCCTGGTAAGTCTCAAAGGCGGCAATGCCAAGCCCTGCTATCAAACTCATAGCGACAAGAGCTTCGAGCAATACAAAGCCATCTGGACTTGAAGAGGGTAAAAACCGAGGCATCCCCCATCTTCCCAGTAAGCACCCCAGCTTCATATACCCCATGGCAAGCTAGGCTGTCAGAAAAACCGCATATTGCGCCTTGAGTTACCTACAACACGCTCATCGGCTTAAAATAGGAGGCTATGCCAAATACACTTGCCTCCACCCAAGAAATCATTGCCGAGCTTCGCGCTGGCAAGATGGTGATCTTGGTTGATGAAGAAGATCGCGAAAATGAAGGTGACCTCGTCATCGCTGCTGATCACGTGAGTGCCGAGGCTATTAATTTCATGGCAAAACATGGGCGTGGCTTAATTTGCCTTACTGTGACTCGGGAACGTTGCGAGCAACTCAATTTACCGCTGATGGTGCGTGATAACGGTACTTCAATGGGAACGAACTTCACTGTCTCTATTGAAGCCGCTAGTGGCGTGACCACCGGCATTTCTGCTGCTGATCGCGCTCATACGATTTCAGTTGCCGTAGCAGCAAAAGCAAAACCCAATGACCTAGTTCAGCCTGGCCATATCTTCCCATTAATGGCTCAACCTGGTGGCGTTCTCATTCGCTCTGGCCATACTGAGGCAGGTTGTGATTTGGCTGCGCTAGCTGGCTGCTCACCAACTTCCGTCATTTGTGAAATTATGAAAGACGATGGCACGATGGCACGCTTGCCAGACTTAATCGAGTTTGCAAAAGCACATCAATTAAAGATTGGTAGTATTGCCGACCTTATTCAATATCGCAGTCAAAACGAAAGTATTGTGGTTCGCGAAGGCGCAAGGGAATTTACTACCCCATGGGGTAATTTTCAAGGAATTATCTATCGTGATACGCCGAGCTCTTGTATTCATATTGCGCTGATCAAAGGTAAACCCTCTGAAAATCAAGAAACTTTAGTCCGTGTTCACGAGCCTCTGACAGTCTTGGATTTTCTAGAGGCTAATAGCAGCACACACTCTTGGCCACTTGCCAAAGCCTTGCAAGAAATTGCTGCCGCCCAAACGGGAGTAGCCGTTCTATTAAATGCCTCGGGTATTGCTGCTCCTGGCGATGCTGATTGGTTGGCGCAATTTCAGAAACTGAATGCGGCCAATATCCAGCAAGCTGAAAAGCCACTGGCACGCAAAACTGACTTCCGTAGCTATGGTATTGGCGCTCAAATTCTAAAAGACCTCGGTGTTGGCAAAATGCGCTTACTAGCCAATCCTGCACCTACCCCTAGTCTATCGGGCTACAAATTAGAAGTGACTGGTCATTTACCATTCACCCCATCAAAGTAATCAAACTCAGCCTATCAATAATCATGAGCGATCAAGCTAACAATCCCAATCCAGGTGTCAGCGTTTTAGAAGCAGACCTCACAGGCCAAGACTTTCGCATTGGTATTGTTCAGGCCCGTTTCAATGAAGCGCATTGTGTTGCACTAAGCAACGCCTGCATTCAAGAATTAATCAAACTGGGTGTTGCTCAGGAAGATATTCGCTTAATTACGGTTCCTGGCGCATTAGAAATTCCCTTTGCCCTGCAAAAACTAGCAGAGACTGGGGAGTTTGATGGATTGGTTGCCCTCGGTGCTGTGATCCGCGGTGAAACATATCACTTTGAATTAGTCTCCAATGAATCTGCTGCTGGCATTACGCGCGTCTCCATCGATGCTGGCCTTCCCATTGCCAATGGGGTTCTGACTTGTGACACCGATGAACAAGCCAGGGCGCGAGTCCAAATTAAAGGCGCAGACTGCGCGCGTGCAGTCGTTGAAATGGCCAATCTGGCCTTGGCACTCCTTCCCGATCTTGACATTGAGATCAACCCTGACGCATCGCAGTAAATTCACAGAATAAGTTAATGACCAAAAACGTCAGCACCCCCAACGCCGATAAATCATCAAATAAAAGTGCTGTTCCAAAGCGAGCGCTCACGCCACGTCGTCGTGCCCGTGAATATGCTCTCCAAGGTGTCTATCAATGGCTAGTGATGCGTAGGGCTGGTAGCCTGCCAAATGCCACCCTCATTGCAAAACAACTGGCTGAAGATCCTGCATTTGCGCGCTGTAAGTTAGACCTATTTCAAGGTATTTTTGAAGGTGTTGTTGAGCGGGCCGATGAGCTTGATAGCTTGATTGCGCCTGCACTAGATCGCCCCAGCAACGAACTCTCTCCTGTGGAGCACGCTGCACTTCTGATCGGCACTTACGAATTAGCGGCTGACCTCTCAGTTCCTTACAAAGTAGCTATTAATGAGGCTGTAGAGCTTGCCAAAACCTTTGGAGGTACCGACGGCCATAAATACGTCAACGGTGTCCTAGACCTGCTTGCACAGTCTTTGCGTAGTACTGAAATCAAAGCAGGCTAATACTGGCAGAAGTACTTTTTTACCCCGCATATCCTCCCTCCTTTATCCCCCTTCTTATTTTGCGGGATAAAATAAAAAATGAAGGTATTCCCCCTTTCTGTGGGATGGAATACCTAACCCTACACAAACAATCTTACTGAGACTAGTGCCATGCAAAAAGCTGATATTCGCCCATTATTAAAAGATCCAAGCCTTTTTAGAGAAGAAGCCTTTATTAATGGTCATTGGGTCAACACTGCTAGCAGGAATACTTTTGCAGTCAATAATCCCGCCACGGATGACATCATTGCCCAAGTCGCCAATCTCGGTTCTGCCGATGCACAACTGGCAATTGATGCTGCTGCTCAAGCATTACCAGGATGGCGTAGTAAAACGGGTAAAGAACGCGCCAATATCATGCGCAAGTGGTTTGATCTGATTATTCAGAACACTGCCGATCTTGCTATCTTAATGACTCTAGAACAAGGTAAGCCACTTGCAGAATCCACTGGTGAAGTTGCTTACGGCGCGTCTTTTATCGAATGGTTTGCTGAAGAAGCAAAGCGCGTTTCTGGTGATATCCCTACCAGCACTTGGGGCGACAAGCGCATCATGGTTTTAAAGCAGCCCATCGGCGTATGCGCAGCAATTACACCCTGGAACTTTCCAAATGCCATGATCACGCGAAAAATTGCGCCAGCCATGGCAGCAGGTTGCACTATTGTGATTAAGCCAGCCGAACAAACCCCTTTATCTGCACTCGCTCTCGCTGAATTAGCCATCCGTGCAGGCATTCCAAATGGTGTCATTAATATTCTCACAGCGGATGCCGATAACTCCATCGCCATTGGTAAAACCTTATGCGAATCTTCTACAGTTCGCCATATTTCCTTTACAGGGTCGACAGAGGTCGGGCGTATTTTGATGGCACAAAGCGCGCCTACCGTGAAGAAGTTAGCGCTTGAGCTTGGTGGTCATGCTCCCTTTATTGTTTTTGAAGATGCCGATATTGATGCTGCCGTTACTGGTGCAATTATTTCTAAATACCGCAACTCTGGCCAAACCTGTGTTTGCGCTAATCGCATTTATGTTGATAGAAAAATTCACGATGTTTTTGTAGAAAAGCTGGCGATAGCCGTACAAGCCATCAAAGTTGGCAACGGTTTAGAGCAAGGGGTTTCTCAAGGTCCATTGATCGATTTACTGGCACTAGCAAAAGTAGAAAGACACGTCGCTGATGCGCTGAGCAAGGGTGCAAAACTCGTGATTGGTGGCAAGCGCTCAGCACAAGGTGGGAGCTTCTATGAGCCCACAATCCTGGCAAATGTGACCAATGACATGCTGATTACTTACGAAGAAACCTTTGGACCAGTGGCCCCGATCATTCCATTTGATAGCGATGAAGAAGCGCTCAAACTCGCTAATAACAGTCAATATGGCCTGGCATCCTATTTTTATAGTCGTGATATTGGCAGAATTTGGAAAGCTGCTGAAGCATTGGAATACGGCATTGTCGGCGTGAATACTGGCCTCATTTCTAACGAGGTGGCTCCATTTGGCGGCGTCAAACAATCGGGTCTAGGACGTGAGGGTAGCGTTTACGGAATGGACGAATATTTGGAATTGAAATACGTCTGCGTAGGCTTGTAAAAAGAAACTTGCTCTCAACAGTCTTCTTTTGTCTTCCCTACTTTTTCTGGTAGACCAAATCCCAAACGCCGTGTCCTAATTTGAGGCCACGGTTTTCAAACTTCGTCAGAGGCCGGTACGCCGGCTTCTCTGCATACCCCAGATGTTCAGCATTGATCTCCTCAATCGTAGGATGAAATTCATTTGAGGCAGACGTTTCAACTTTTGCTATATCAGTAGCTGTAAACGTTTCAATGCGGGCAAATGTTTTAGAAGTGTTTGCTAGGGCCTGCTCTGCATTGAGCACTAGGAGCATTTGCTCAGCATAGTTGTGCCAGTCCGTTGCTAAATGTAAATAAGCGCCAGACTTTAGGCGAGAGACTAAAAGCCTTACAAATGCCGCCTGAATTAAGCGACGCTTATGATGGCGTTTCTTGTGCCAAGGGTCGGCAAAGTAAATATGAATGCCATCCAAAGAATTGGGGGCAATCATTTTTTCTAGAACTTCAACAGCATCATGACGAATGATGCGCACATTTGCCAGACCTACTTCACCGATGAGCTTTAATAAAGCACCAACCCCAGGTGTGTGCACTTCTATTCCCAAAAAATTATCTTGTTTGCGGAGTTCAGCTATCTTGGCTGTGGTCTCCCCCATACCAAAACCAATCTCCAAAATTTTAGGAGTACTAGAGCCGCCAAATGCTAGCTCTAAATTAAGAAGAGTGTCCTGAAACGGAATTAAAAACTGTGGGCCAAGCTCCTCAATCGCACGCTGCTGTCCTGCAGTAGTTCTGCCAGCTCGCAGAACAAATGAGCGAATACGCTCAGATTTTTTAATATTCACTTTTATTGAATTGATCTAGTGCTGAGGAGCATTCCATCCCGCTGAATGATAAGCATAAATTACTTCAGCCAATACAATCAATAAGGAAGTCATAAAAGAAATCAGGCCCAATACAAAAGTCCAAATCACATAGCTGGTTTTTGCATAATGAGCAGCGCCTGTTTGAAAGAAAAATAACTCCAATACGGTTAATGAAATAAAAACCCCACTTAAAACATTAAAAAAGATCGCAGAAGTACAAAGACGCCCTCGCGTTTTCGCCTCTTTTAATTCAATCAACATGTGGTCTCTCACCACGAGGGAAATCACATGAGTCCCACTAAAAAGTTGGTTTTGGATAGAGCGCATGCGATCTACAGATCTCGCTAGGCGCGCTGAAATAGCGTTAATCAAAGTTGCTACGGCAGTTAGTAAAAATACTGGGGCAAGTGCCAACTGAATATTATTTGTAATAGCATCAATAGATGCATCCATCGGAATTACAGTGCCAAAGAGGGCCATTTTCTTATCTTTTCTGTTTTGTATTTTTAATGTGACCAGGCCACTAAGCCGGTATATGAGGTAATCAGCACCAATAGACCAAATACAATGCGGTACCAAGCAAAGGGAATGAAATTATGTCCAGCAACATAATGAATCAACCAGCGCACACAAATAAAGGCAGAGATAAAAGCCGCGATAAAGCCGACCACAAGCGCAAACCCAAACCCAGTAACATCACTGCCAGTAAGCGATGTTACTGGTGATTTCCAGAGTTTTAATAATTCATAAGCCGTTGCACCACCAATAACCGGAATGGCTAAAAAGAATGAGAACTCAGTGGCTACTGCTCTAGGTAGACCAAACAACATCCCGCCAATAATGGTGGCACCAGATCGTGAGGTTCCTGGAATCAATGCTGCGCACTGTGCAAGCCCTACTTTGAATGCGTCCATTGGAGTCAAGTCATCAACTGTCTTTACCCGAGCAAGGGAGTGCTCCTGTTGTAACTTTTTCTGTCTGCGCTCAGCCCAGAAAATCACTAAAGCACCACCGATAAAAGCTAGGGCAACTGGGATAGGTGCAAATAAGACCGCTTTAATATGCTTGCTAAATAACAAAGCCAAGCTCATCGCTGGAAAAGAAGCAATCAGCAAGTTCAATACAAAACGACGTGAGCTAGTACTAGAAAGAATACTTGAAGCTACTAACCATAATTTTTGGCGAAATTCCCAGCACACTGCCAAGATGGCGCCGAACTGAATAATGACCTCAAATGCCTTGCCACGCTCATCGTTGAAATCCAGTAGATCACCGACCAAAATCAGGTGCCCAGTACTAGAAATAGGGAGGAATTCGGTTAAGCCCTCAACCACCCCTAAAATAAGCGCTTTTGCCAATAAGATTAGTTCCATAGCCCAAATTTTATAGACTTCTGACCTAGGCGTCGTGAAT
This sequence comes from uncultured beta proteobacterium, assembly GCA_903845455.1. GTDB lineage: Bacteria > Pseudomonadota > Gammaproteobacteria > Burkholderiales > Burkholderiaceae > Polynucleobacter. The sequence goes on from CAIMXN010000043.1 coordinate 11,739, forward strand.
CAAAGCCTTTTTTTGAAATTAGCCTTAAACTTCATGGCACATTGAAAAGTACCCGAATTAAATGACTGAAGCACGCTTCCGACTTTCTAGACAATCTATCTTTGGTTTAATCCTCTGTCAGGCGCTTGGACTCAGTGTTGCCACCCATTTGGCAATCGCCCAAGTCCCAGCAGGCACACGCCCGTCCTTACCGACCCCAGTGAATGCATCATCCTTGACAGGTCTAGATATTCCGCCACAAATGCTGGCAACACCAAAAACAGCACTTCCTAGCGATCCAGCACCTTCAAATGTGAATTTTGACAGTAATGTAGCCTTTAATCCAAGTCGAATGACCGATTTGATCAATCTCTATCAAGAGGCGGCTTTTAGTGATCCCGTCTTAACTGCCGCTCGCTTTAACTACCAAGCAAGTAAAGAGCTGTTCTGGCAAGGATTATCCCTTTTACTTCCTCAGGCGAATGCAACCCCTGGTGGCACACGCTACTACCAGCATGGCGTAGGCACCACAGTCGTAGCACCAGGAGTATCTGGTAACTCGCGCGTCTATGACCAAAAGAGCTACACCGTCACCTTAACGCAACCAGTTTTTAATTTAGGGGCGCTAGAAGCCTTCAAGCAAGGGGACCTCAACACCAAAATTGCTGACATGCGCTTCTATTTGGCACAGCAAGATCTCATTCTTAGAGTGTCACAAGCCTACTTTGATGCGCTCACCAGTCAAGATAATGTTGAGCTCTATCGAAATAAGAAGAGTCTTATCAAACAACAACTTGACATTGCCCAAGCTAAATTTGATGCGGGTCTTGCAACGATTGTTGATGTCAATACAGCCCAAGCAGCTTTTGATTTAACCGGCTCACAAGAGATTGTTGCTCAAGCTGATCTAGTTGTGAAACGTGGCGTCCTAGAGCAATTAGTCGGCAGACCCGTTGGTGCACTCCAACCACTCACCAAAGAAGCAAAGATCGATGGCGTTATTAAGGATCCGCGCTCTAAGAGCAAGGACGTCAAAGGTAATCCGATTGCGGATAGCGTTAACCCACAATTACCTCCAGGACAAACGCTAGATGACTGGATTAATCAAACCGAGGCGGCAAACTTTAGTGTCTTAGCAGGGCAACTCAGTGTTAGCCTTGCTGAGAGCACCTATCGAGCCTCTCAGGCACTAAATTATCCATCACTAAACCTGGTGGGTACTAGTGGCTACAACACCTCTAACGGTGCGGCCACTAACTTTAATCCAACTAACACCAATGTGTATAACAACAGCGTTGGTTTACAAATGACCATTCCTCTGGTTTCGGGTGGATTGAGTAGCTCAGTGATTCGTCAAAATGCGGCACTGGTCGATCAAGCAAAAGCAAACTATGACAATATTCGTCGTATTGCAGCTCAGGCTACCCGCGCTGCATTTACTGGCTTCTATGGTGGTCTAGCAAGCGTTAAGGCTTACGAGGCAGCGGTGCGTTCCTCGACCTCAGCCTTAGAATCGAGCAAGCTTGGTTTCCAAGTGGGGACCCTGATCAATATAGATGTTTTGATTGCTTTGGATACTGTGATCTCTACTCGCTCACTATTGCAACAGGCGCGTTACAACACCATCTTGAATGCACTTAAATTAAAAGCTAGTGCTGCTGCACTTTCAGATGAAGATCTGATCGCCATTAATAGTTTATTGCGCTAACAGCTTTACCGAAGCACTCAGCACTTCATCAAGGCTAGGCGGTGCTTGCATATCCCCCAAGTTAATGATTTGATTAGACCAATATCCTTCAGTCTTCCACCGGGGAGAATCGCAATAGATCTCTACCGTTGGCCTACCCAATACAGCAGCAAGATGCGTTAGGCCGGTATCAACACCAATCGTTAATGCCGCACCAGCAATGATTGAAAAGGCTTCCTGAATAGAAAAAACATCTGGCACAATTGCACCCTCAATTTGACTGGCCAATTGAGCGCTGATTTTCTTCTCGCTTGCATTACCCCAAGGGAATACCATTTGATAACCCTTGCTGGATAAAGCCTTACCCAAGGTAATCCAATTGGCATTGGTCCACCTCTTGGCCTCACGCGCCGTCGAATGAAAACACAGGATATAGGGTTTACGAAATGCTCTCTGAAGTTGAGTGGTATCAGAACTGGCCAATTGCGTAACATATGCTTTTGGGAAAAAATAGGCTTGATTTAGTTGACGATCCAGCAAAGGCCAATCCAGTGCTGAGCTCATGACTATCCGCGAACGATCAACTGCATGGCATTGCTTGGGTACTGGCACACATTGGTTATAGAAGGAGCGAGCGATGGGTTCATACCCAGAAAACTCTGTTGCATTTGCCAGGCCTGCAACCACTGCATTCGGAGATTTATGGGCCAAGGCACAAACTAAAGCTGACTTTAAAAGCCCTTGAGTCTCAATCAGCACATCATAGGAAACTGCTTGCAGTTCTTTTTTAAAGGCAAAAAACTCTTTCCAGGCTTGCAAGCTAAGGAGGTTTTTTTTCCAACGGCGCAAGCCAAAAGGAATGATGCGATCAATTCCTCGAAACTCACCTTTAGATAACAAAGGCTCCAATAAATCGACATAGCCTTCCTCAACCACCCAATCAATTTGCGTATCAGGCAGGCGAGTACGCAAATCCCAAACAATGGCTAAGTTATGGAGCACATCTCCTAGCGAAGAGAGTTTCACCAATAAAATTTTGGGGGATGGGTTTTGAATACCCATTAAAACTTTGGCGCCTGATCCCAAGATAAGCCAGCCAAATCTTTAGCATTCATATTAGGAGGGATACCATCAGGCAAGGGCCACTTGATGGCTACGGTAGG
>CAIMXN010000044.1 GCA_903845455.1 uncultured beta proteobacterium
ACACGAGAAGGAACCATCATGCCGCAGCTCAGCAAAGGCTACACCGATGAACAACTTGCTGCTATCGCTGCTCAACTTGGCCAGAAACAGTAAAGGAGTCAATATGGATCGTCGACATTTCTTAGGTCAAAGTACTGCAGGGCTGGGCTTGCTGGCTGGTTTTTCTGGACAGGCCAAAGCCAATTTACATAAAGCAGAAATTCTTGTTATTGGTGGTGGTTATGGTGGAGCCACAGCTGCTAAATATTTACGCCTCTTTTCTAACAATACTGCTCGCGTCACTTTGATTGAACCTAACCCGACATTTATCTCCTGCCCACTCTCCAACCTTGTGGTTGGAGGATCTCGCACAATGGCAGATATCACCTTCACCTATGGCAACTTAAGCAAGCGTCATGGTATTAAAGTCATTCAAGACAGTGTTGTGAGTGTTGATCCCGATAAAAAAACCGCCAAGCTTGCCTCTGGTAAAACCTTGTCCTATGACAAGGTAGTCATCTCTCCGGGTATCAGTCTCATCATGAACAGTATTGAAGGCCTAGCTCAGGCAAATAAAGCTGGAGTGACAATACAAGCCTGGAAGGCTGGCCCAGAAACAGTTACGCTCCATCAACAATTGGCGGCGATGCATGACGGTGGCGTCTTTGCACTTAGTATCCCTGAAGCCCCCTACCGTTGTCCCCCTGGACCTTATGAGCGGGCATGTCAGGTGGCAAGCTATCTTAAGCAACATAAACCAAAATCAAAAGTACTGATCTTAGATGCAAACCAAGATGTCACTTCAAAGGGTGCTTTATTTAAAAAGGTCTGGGCCGAACAATATCCAGGCTTAATTGATTACCGACCCAGAAATAATGTCATTGCAGTTGATGCCAAAACAAAAACTTTAAAGGTTGAGGTTGAAGATGACATCAAAGCGGATGTGCTGAATATATTGCCTGCCATGAGTGCTGGAGCAATTGCAGTCAATACAGGTCTTGCAAATTCTAATGGCCGTTGGGTGAACGTCAATTACCTCAATTTTGAGTCAACAGCACATAAAGACATTCATGTATTAGGTGACTCTATTCAGGTTGCACCAGCCATGCCTAAGTCTGGTCATATGGCTAACCAACATGCCAAAGTAGCGGCAGCTGCCATTGTTGCCGAATTAAGTGACTGGGAAATCAATCCTGCGCCCGTTCTTAATAACACTTGCTATAGCTTTGTAAATGAAAGGCAAACCATACATGTCGCTAGCGTGCACCAATACAACGCGGCTGAAAAGACTTTTAAAGCTGTTCCTGGTGCTGGTGGACTATCTCCTGCCCCCTCAACCCTCGAAGGAGTCTACGCTTGGGGATGGGCACACAATATCTGGGCCGATAGCCTAGCTTGACAGAGGTCAATAGATCATAAAAAAGAGGCTATTAAGTCTCTTTTTTGTTTACTAACCCAGCCAGTTACCTATACTGAGACAAATAATTCCAAATCAGGAGATTTTATGAGCGTGCCACCTACCTTACCAAAAGATGCTTCCAAGCTTGAAGAGGCTATTGAAAGATGGACAGTGCCGATTGGCAACTTATTTGTATCTCTCTTTCATCGTATCGCCCTCTTTGGAATCGGTGCTGCAACAGTATGGTCAGCCGCAGTTGCCTTTCTAGGAATGGCCAACAAGGGCGCAGCCTCAATCGAAGACTTGCTCTTGTTATTTATCTATTTAGAGATTGGTGCAATGGTGGGGATTTATTTCAAAACCAATCACATGCCGGTCCGTTTCCTGATTTATGTTGCCATCACTGCAGTAACCCGTCTGATTATTGATCTGGTCAACACGAAGCATGAGGCAGATATGGCTATACTCCTCATGGGAATTACCATCTTGGTATTGGCACTAGCCAACGCTATAGTTCGTTATGCCTCATATAAATATCCCAGCAAAAATGGTATTGGCGATTAGTACATGATTCCGATCCTTCAACCTTTTGCCTTATTAACCTTCTCGTAATTGAACTGATTTAACTCCATGCACTTTCTCAGAAAATCTCAAGATCGTGGCTATGCTGACCACGGCTGGCTCAAAAGCTTTCACTCCTTCTCCTTCGCTGGATATCACGATCCCCAATTTATGGGATGGGGTAATTTGCGTGTCATTAATGAGGACCGTGTCGCTGCTGGAATGGGCTTTGGCAAACATGGGCACCGCAATATGGAAATTATTAGTTATGTTCTATCGGGTGAGCTGGCTCATGAAGATAGCATAGGCAACGTGAAGGGTATTCCTCCAGGCGATGTCCAGCGTATGAGCGCTGGTACTGGTGTCACCCACAGCGAGTTCAATCACGCTAAAGACCAAACTACCCACTTCTTACAAATCTGGATTGAACCCAATCAACTAGAAGTCACGCCCGCATATGAGCAAAAAACTATTCCGCTAGAAGATAAGCAAGGAAAGCTTTGCTTGGTAGCCTCGCCCCATGGCGAAAACAACTCAGTCAAAATTCAGGCTGATGCAAAAATCTATGCTGGATTATTTAATGGTGATCAATCTGCCACAGTAGCAATCAATCCAATACTCAAGGCTTATGTTCACTTGATTCAAGGATCCCTGAATGTCAATGGCGAAAGTCTATCTAGCGGTGATGCACTTCTGATTCAAGATGAAACAAAAATCCAAATTAAGGATGGGAAAAACGCTGAAGTGCTAGTCTTTGAGCTAACAGCATAGAATTTACTAACCTCTAAACTCCATGCTATAGACAAAGCGTTTCTCAGGGTGATAAGCAATGGAAATCTCAAAGGGGTTTCCGTTGGCATCGAAGTAATGACGAATAATAGCCAGACAAGGCGTACCCTTTGGAATACTTAAAGCCTTAGCCATTTCAGATGAAGCGCCGCAAGCATATACATCTACCTCAGCACGATCAATATGCACATCAAAACGTCTTTCAATTTGCTCATACACCATAGAATGTGTGTGATCAGGCTCCGAGGTCAGTTCGGCAAATTTAGGAAGTATGTAAATATCGGACCATGCAATAGTGAGATCAGAATCTTGCTGTTTACGAATAGCACCAATGTGATACCAAGAAGAGCCGACAGGCACCTTTAATAAGCTAGCCAAAGCAACGTCACACTCTACATACTCTTCCACCTCATTGACTCGATAAGTCTCTTTTGGGTAACGCAGAATATCCGCTGGAGAATTAAAGGATTGGGTAAATTTTCTGGGGCGTTGGCGAGAGATCACACGCGTTGGTGCTCCCTGGCGACGCACTATGAGACCACTCTCCTCGAGAGTGCTTAAAGCATGTCTTAGGGTATGTCGACTAATGCTGTAGAGCTTGCATAAGGCAACTTCAGGAGGAATGGCTGAGCCTACAGACCAGGCCCCCTCCCGAATTTGTTCTTCAAGAGTTGCAGCAAGAGCCTGATGTAAAGGAATTCCAGGCTCTTGATTTAGCAGTCTTTCATGCATGCCGATAGTCTTAACTCAAACCAAACATCTTTTTACCAGCGACAGGCATACGGGCTTTCAGAATATCGCCAGACATAGATTCAGTAATATAAAGATCTTTACCATCACCACCAAAACATAAGTTAGCTAAGTGGTGGTGGTGAGGATTTTCTGAATACACTAAATGGGTAGGCAACATATTGTTATCAAAGCGCCAGATGCCAACTCCTAAATGACATACCAAAAGACCATTCTCAGAATCCATCTCGATACCATCAGGACCAGCTGCGCCGCCAGATAATTGAATTGCTACGCCAGTTTTCGAAACTGAACCATCGGCCATCAAAGGTAAGCGCCAAATTTGTTGTGAGCGGGTAGCTGCTACAAACACATGCTTTTCTTGGGTATTTAAAGTAATGCCGTTAGGACTGGGCACATTGAGAACCAAGCGATCCAATTTACCATCGGCAGTCAAGCGAAATACGCGCCCAGTTGGGTCTGCAATACCAGTTTGACCTTGATCAGTGAAATACAAATCACCATTAGAGGCGAAATGTAAATCATTCAAGCCCTTGAAGTTCTCGCTATACATCGAACCCAAAACAGTCTCCATTTTTCCTGTTTTTGGATCTAAGGAAAGTAAGCCTGCTTTGTAATCAGTAATAAATGCACGACCATCTTTATGGAACTTCAAACCATTAGGCCAGCCGTCATACTGGGTAACCAACTCCCAATCACCTTTAGGGGTGATGCGGAAGATGCGACCAAACGGAATATCTACAAACCAAAGATTTCCTTCGCGATCAAAAGAGGGGCCCTCTAAAAAGCACTCAACTTCTGCACCTTGACGGTTTGGATCAGACCAGCCTGAACGGCTTTTTTTACGGAATTTAGCCGGCATTGTCATGAATACTTCGGCTTTAATCTTTTCTACGGGCTGAAATGGGTTATACATATTGGTCTGCTCCTATTTATTTGTTCGGACAAGTTAATTTACCATAAATCCATAAAAGACTATATAATTATGAAAAATTAAGGGTATATTTACAGCAATCTATAACTTGTCCGAACAATATTGGAAGCCATGAGGCAATCCCCTACCAGCAAAGGCTTAAATACGAAATTCCCGAATGGGCAGAGTCTTGCTTGCAAACTGGTAAGCTCATTGGTATTGGCGCTACCAGCGCGAAGCGCTCGCCAAATGCCCCTGAGTGCCAACCATTGCAGAAACCATTCCTGGATATGAAGTCGAATTGGTCTACGCCGTTATAGCCCCTACTGGAACGCCTAAGCCCATCATTGCTTACTTAAATAGTCAGCTAGCCAAGGCCTTAGAAAACCCCGAGTTGAAAGAGCGCTTAGCAGGGCAAGGGTTTGATATACGTCTCAGTACTCCAGATCAATTAGGGAGCTATATTCGTAGTGAATTAAAAAAGTGGGAACCAATTGTGAAAGAATCTGGTGTAAAACCTGAATAAACTTAGCTGAGTAAAACCCAAAAACCTGATCAAGTAGTTTATTTAATTTGTACTGCGAGCGTGAGAAAATATGATTGAAACTTCTGAAAAAAAATTAGCGGGTCCGATTATTCGACTTCATCCAAACGACAACATTGTGGTTGCTCGGGTTGATATCAGTATTGGTACCGCAGTGCCTAGTGAAAACTTTACAAGCCGTAGCCAAGTTCCCGCAGGCTACAAGATTGCTACTAAAAAGATTGCTAAGGGTGATCCTATTTTGAAGTACAACGTCACTGTTGGCTTTGCGAATACCGATATTGAGCCCGGCACTATGGTACATAGCCATAACACAGAGTTTCGAGAGTTTGATCGTGACTATGCTTACGCTAGCGAATTTAAGCCGACTCAAATGCTGCCAGAATCTGAGCGTGCAACTTTCCAAGGCTATGTGAGACCGAATGGCAAAGTGGGTACACGCAACTTCATCGGTATTTTGTCCACAGTCAATTGTTCAGCAACTGTTGTTAATAAAATTGCTGATTGGTTCACACCAGAGCGCTTGAAAGATTTTCCTAATGTAGATGGTGTAGTGGCTTTTAGTCATGATATTGGTTGCGGCATGGAAATGAGTGGTGAGCCAATGCAGTTGCTCCGTCGCACCATGGCAGGCTATGCGCGTCACCCTAACCTGGCCGCTGCATTAATTGTTGGTCTTGGCTGTGAGCGTAATCAACTCAAAGGCTTAATGGAGCAAGAAGACCTGAAAGAAGGCCATACTCTTCACACCTTCATCATGCAAGAATCTGGTGGTACCCGCAAAACTATTGAAGCCGGCATAGAGGCAGTGCAGGCCTTGCTACCAGAAGCGAATAAAGCCAGGCGGGAAACGGTTTCAGCCAGCCACCTGATGGTTGGTTTGCAATGCGGTGGATCAGATGGCTTCTCATCAATTACAGCCAATCCAGCACTCGGAGCGGCTATTGATATTCTGTCGCGCCATGGTGGCACGGGGATTTTGTCTGAGACTCCTGAAATCTATGGGGTTGAACATACACTCACCCGCAGAGCCGCTTCTCAAGAAATTGGTGAAAAACTCATCAAGCGCATTCGTTGGTGGAAAGATGAATACTCTGTCGGTCGCGATGTCCAGATCAATGGTCAGGTGAGCCCTGGCAATCAAATTGGTGGTCTTGCCAATATCTTTGAAAAGTCACTGGGCTCTTCCATGAAAGGCGGTACTGGCCCATTAATGGAAGTCTATAGATACGCAGAGCCAGTCACTACCAAAGGTTTTGTCTTTATGGATACCCCTGGGTTTGATCCAGTGTCCGCTACTGGACAAATTGCAGGCGGTGCAAATTTAGTCGCCTTTACTACTGGGCGAGGCTCTATGTTTGGCTCTAAACCAGCCCCCTGTATCAAGCTGGCAACCAATACACCCATGTATCAACGCCTAACTGAAGATATGGATATTAACTGCGGTGAAATCCTAGATGGCACAGTATCTGTTCAAGAAATGGGGCAACGCATTTTTGAGCTTTTCCTACGTACTGCCTCTGGCGAAGCCTCTAAGAGTGAATTGCTCGGTCTTGGCGATTATGAATTTGTACCTTGGCAAATTGGGGTGATGAGCTAAGCTCCAGCCACTGCAGTACCTAGAGAAGGCGGGCCAAGAGCCCGCTTTTTCTTTGTCAAAAAGAAGCTGAAACGAATCTCGCAAGGACTGTAGAATTAACCTTAGTAGCTCAATCAGAATTCATTTAGGACTTAAAACTGGCTTATGAAATTTAAGGATTACTACGAAACACTGGGTGTTGCTCGCAACGCTACCGAAGCTGACATTAAAAGTGCTTACCGCAAACTCGCGCGCAAATATCACCCCGATGTTAATAAAGAAAAGGATGCCGAAGAGCGTTTTAAAGAAGTTGGCGAAGCTTATGCTGTGCTCAAGGATACTGAAAAGCGCGCTGCTTACGATCAAATGGGTAGTAACTGGAAGAGCGGTCAAGACTTCACTCCGCCACCAAATTGGAATGAAGGTTTTGAATATTCTGATGGTGGTTTTGGAGGCGGTGCTTATGAAGGGGATCAAAGTGAATTCTTTGAATCTCTGTTCGGTAGAGGTAAACATCGCCAAGGTGCACGTGGCAGTCATGCTAGACAAGATCAAGGTATGCACTTTAAGGGCCAAGATCATCATGCAAAGATTTTGATTGATCTTGCCGATGCTTATAACGGTGCTAAACGTACTATTGCCTTACATATGCCAACATTAGATGCCAGCGGCCATGTGACTACCCAAGAACGCAAATTGGATGTCAGCATTCCCAAAGGAATTAAGGCTGGACAAAATTTGCGCTTGAGTGGGCAAGGTGGTCCTGGGATGGGCGAAGGTGGCGCTGGCGATCTCTATCTTGAAATTGATTTTCACCCCAATCCAATTTACCGAGTGGATGGCAAAGATGTGTATCTCGACCTACCGCTGGCGCCTTGGGAAGCTGCACTAGGTAGCATTGCAAAAGTCCCTACTCCAGCAGGTAACACTTTAGAGTTAACCATCCCAGCCAATACCGTTGCAGGTCGCAAGATGCGCCTTAAAGGCAAAGGCATACCCAGTAATGAACCAGGCGATCTCTATGTCGTCACCGTGATCGTTACACCCCCTGCTGATACTGATACCCAAAAAGAGGCTTACCAAGCTTTTGAGAAAGCTTTTGAATTCAACCCCAGAACCCACTTGAAGGGATGATGAACATGATCCAAACCAAAATCACCTGGATTGAAGGCGCGATTGTTGAGAATGAAATTCACATGAGTATTGTGGAGTTATCTCAAGCGACTAGCACCAGCGAAGAGCTCATCATGGCCTGGGTTAGCGAAGGTGTCCTGAGCCCTACTGGGTCATCGCCTCAAGATTGGCGCTTTGGAGGGGATTCATTGCACCGAACGAAGACTGCTATGCGCTTGAGTAAAGATTTAGAAATCAATACTCCAGGTCTAGCACTGGCTCTGCAGTTACTAGATCAAATTTCAGATCTCAGAGCACAGCTTATTCGTCTTGGCAACAACAGCAATACCGAGGGATAAGGGTTAGAGATTAAGCCTCAGCCCTTTGTAATAAGAATTCCCAACGCTGCATCTTCTGTTCTAACTCGGCAGTAATTTCCGATAAACGGGCCTGCATACTGGCTGCTAGCTCAGGCTCATTTTTATATAAATCCGGATTACTCATCTCAATGCCAATATCAGTCTGCTCTATTTCAAGAGTCTCGATCTGCAAAGGTAATGTTTCGAGTTCTTGACGCTCTTTGCCGTTAAGTTTTTGCACACCACCTTTAATTGCTACTGGTTTTACTTCAGCCTTCGTCGCGACCTTCTCAGCAGGCTTAATCATTTGCTCTGGCTTTACCGCGCCATTTGCCGCACGAATTTTATCTGAACGTGCTTTTTGAATCTTCCAATCCTCGTAGCCACCTTCATACTCACGCCAAAAGCCGTCGCCTTCATGCGCAATAATGCTGGTAACCACGTTATCCAAGAAATAGCGATCGTGACTCACCAGGAATACAGTGCCTTTATAGTCTTGTAGCAACTGTTCAAGCAAATCTAATGTATCAATATCCAAATCATTGGTTGGCTCATCAAGCACCAATACATTTGCGGGTCTTGCAAACAAGCGAGCCAGTAGTAAGCGATTACGCTCACCACCAGATAAAGTACTCACCGGTGAATTGGTGCGTTCAGGAGAAAATAAAAAGTCGCTTAAATAACTTTTCACATGTTTACGATTACCGTTAATCTCAATCCATTCACTACCAGGACTGATGTAGTCCTCTAATGAGGCGTTGAGATCAAGACCTTCTCGCATTTGATCAAAGTAAGCTACTTCAATCCGAGTACCCATCGTCGCCGTTCCAGAATCAGGTGCAATCGTTCCTAAAATTAACTTCAGTAAAGTTGTTTTACCTGCCCCATTGGGACCTAATAAGCCAACCTTATCACCACGCAAAATCGTTGCCGTGAAATCAGTCACAATTGGACGATCGTAAGCTTTAGAGATATTTTGCAGGTCAGCAACAATCTTACCGCTACGATCTCCTGCTGAAACTGCCAACTTGACTTGACCGATTGCATCACGACGCTCTGTCCGACTGGTGCGTAATTTTTCCAAACGGGCAATACGGGCAACACTCCGGGTGCGTCTAGCCTCAACCCCTTTACGTATCCAAACCTCTTCTTGTGCAAGCAATTTATCCGCCCGCGCATTAGCCAATGACTCAGAATTCATTTCCTGATCTTTTAAAACTTCATACGCTGAGAAGTTGCCAGGATAGGAGCGCAAGATCCCACGGTCAAGTTCTACAATTTGTGTGCAAACGTTATCTAAGAAAGCCCTGTCATGAGTAACTAAAATGACCGAGCCTTGATATTCTTTTAAGAGTTCTTCCAACCAAGCAATTGAATCTAAATCCAAATGGTTAGTAGGCTCATCCAATATCAGCACATCCGGCATTTCAACCAAAGCGCGCGCTAAGGCAACCCGTTTTTTAGTCCCACCAGATAAAGTATTGATCTTGAGATCAGCCTCGAGATGCAATCGGTCTAAAGTTTCATGAACGCGTTGCTCCCAGTTCCACCCACTAACAGCTTCTAATTGAGACTGAACCTCATCAAGGCGGTGATGAGAAGCGTCATCCCAGTCTCCAACACTGAGAGCCTCATACTCTTCGCGGAGCGCCTTAGCCTGTGCGACCCCCTGAGAAACTGCATCAAAAACGGTTTCATTGGCTTCAAAAATAGGTTCTTGGGGGACATAGGCAATACGCAAACCTTGCTGGTATTGCAGTAAGCCATCATCCATTTTTTCTATACCAGCCAAGATCTTCAATAAAGAAGATTTGCCAGTGCCATTGCGGCCAATTAAGCCCACACGTTCGCCAGATTCTAGGGAAAAAGCGGTGTTTGCGAGGAGGTCAACATGGCCGAAAGCCAGTTTTGCATCAGTAAGTACGATTAAAGCCATGCCAACATTATCGTCGGTTCAGCAAAAGACGGGATATTTCCTCAAATTTCTGCGAGACTATCTAAAAATGAGCTCTAAACCATTCATCTCTCTATCCCCATCAGACCCACGTCTCATATTATTTGCAGGCCATGCTGGTACTGGAAAATCGACTCTCGCCAAGCAGGCTCTACCCCTCATTGTTAATAAGACTGGTGAAGATTTTTTCTTTCTGGATAAAGATACGGTCTATGGAGCCTATAGCTCCCATGTTATGGAGCTGACCACCAAAAATCCCAATGATCGAGATAGCCCCTACTACCTAGCAAATCTCCGTGACTGGGAATACTCTGGCCTGATAGATATCGCCAGAGAAAATCTCTTGCTTGGCGTGAATGTCATCTTAGTTGGCCCTTTCTCCAATGAGATTAAGAGTGGGAAAATGTTTAGCCCACAGGAGTTAGGTGTTCCACCAGAAACGAGCATCCGACTTGCCTGGATAGATCTTGAGGAACATGAAGCAAAACTTCGCATGGAGCAACGGGGAGATCCACGAGATGACTGGAAGCTAGCACACTGGGATCAATATGCTCAACGTAGAATTGAGCCCCCAAACCATCCAGCGATTTTTAGATTCAATAATCTCAAATTCAATGAAGAGCACTTTAATAAACTCATCAATCACTTAATTGAATAAACCATCAACAAAAAAATAGGGCCCCTCCAGGAGCCCTACCCCAAGAACTAAGAACTGAATTCTTAGAACTTGTATGTCACGCCAACAGAAGGCATCCATGGATTCAAAGTCAACTTGCCTCCATTTGCCCCAGTTGCAGTATTTGTCACGTTTGTAGACATAGTTGCATATTTCACATCCACATTCAGACCCCAGTTTTTATCAAGCATATAGTCTGTACCCACTTGGCCAACAGCGCCAAAACTAGATTTATCTACGGAGTAAGCGCCATTGCCTAGATTATTTCGACTACTGAAAATAGTGTAATTCACACCTGCGCCAACATAAGGTTTAAAGGCGCCTAATTCAGTGAAGTGATATTGAAGCAAAAGTGATGGTGGTAATGCCTTGACTGAGCCAAGATTTGTTTGGCTCGCTGTGTAATTAATATTGATAGTTTGTGGATAAGTTAAAACTAATTCTGCAGCAATATTTTTAGTAAAGAAGTAGGAAATATCAAATTCAGGAATCACTTTATTTGCGGCTTTTACGTTAGCGCCTTGTACAACAGTACCAGACTGACCATTCTGCCAAAGTAAATCAACTGCACGAACACGCACCATCCATGGGTTACTGTTATCTGTTGATTGGGCTTGTGAAGCGATTGGTGCCAATGAGGCTACTGCAGCCATGGCAACTACGAGTGATTTAAGACGCATGATATATCCTCTTTTATTTTCAATTTGATGTTCTCATTTTCAAATGAAGAAGAGGAAATCGATTTGACTTGTATCAAATCTGCTGGCGTTGATTCTTTAATACTTTTTAGGAATCAACAATCTATTGTGAATTCTTTGATCTATATCAAACCTAGCGACATGTGATTTTTTTACAGGACTTTAGAGTAAGTTCCGCGAGCTTGCGATTCTCTTAAATGACGATCAAAGGTCATTGCTACACGCCTTGCTAATAATCGTCCCTTAATAGGTACGACCATACGAGTTCCCTGCCACTCGAGGAGGCCAGCCTCTTCCAAACCCTTTAATTCCTCGAGCTCGACTTTGAAGTATTTTGGAAATTCAATGCCATGGTCTTTTGCAAACTGTTCTGTATCCAAAGCAAATTGACACATCAATTCCCCAATCAGCTCACGACGTAGTAAGTCATCTTGATCTAAGCGCATGCCTCTAAGGGTGGGCAAATGACCTGCATCAATCGCAGCATAATACTCATCTAAGGTTCTGACGTTTTGCGCATAACAATCATCTACCTTACCAATGGAAGAGATCCCAAACGCTAACAGGTCACATTCAGCCTGAGTTGAGTAGCCCTGAAAATTACGATGCAACTTGCCTTCTTTTTGTGCGATAGCCAATTCATCATCCGGTTTAGCGAAGTGATCCATGCCAATAAAGACATAGCCAGCCTCACCAAGGCGTTCAATCGTATTCGAGAGAATATTAAGCTTATCTGCTGCTGGCGGCAGGTCTGCTTCAGAAATTCTGCGCTGGGGCTTAAAGATATGTGGCAAGTGTGCGTAGTTATAGACCGATAAACGATCTGGACTCATGTCTAGCACCAGATCTATCGTTTCTTTGAATGTTTCGGGTGTTTGCTTTGGTAGGCCGTAAATCAAATCGACGCTTCTCGATTTGAATCCATACTTTATGGACCAATCGATTACCGCACGTGTTTCATCAACTGTTTGTACCCGATGTACCGCCTCTTGCACCGCTAAATTAAAGTCTTGCACACCAAGACTAATCCGGTTAAATCCAAGCTCAGCTAGCAAGGCAATATCCGCTTCAGTAACGCGACGGGGATCAATCTCAATAGAATACTCACCACCAGGAAGTAACTCAAAATGCTCGCGTGTATGGAACATCAATTCTGTCATCTCTTCATGAGATAAGAAAGTGGGTGTACCACCACCCCAATGCAGTTGAGTAATGGGAATCTTTTTCTGCGCACCCATGGCAGCGGTAACCATCGCCATTTCCTTGACCACATATTTGATGTACTTAGCACTACGCCCATGATCTTTAGTAATGATTTTGTTACAGCCGCAGTAATAACAAATATTGGGGCAGAAAGGTAAATGGAAATACAGTGATAAGGGTTCATTCACCTTGGCAACCCGCTCAAGAGCACCTAAATAATCTGCCTCAGTAAATTCATGATGGAACCGATCGGCACTCGGATAGGAGGTATAGCGCGGACCATTAATATCGAACTTTTGCAAAAGCTCAGGATGAAATAAAACCTCTACTTCGCTATTTGACGTATTAACCACTACTGAGCTCATAAAGACGAATCGCTGTTAGGTATGAATGATGGAGAAAGGTAATCAAGTGCAACTGCTTCTGCCACTTTAATCCCATCAACGCCTGCCGACAAGATTCCACCAGCGTATCCAGCTCCCTCGCCCGCTGGATATAGTCCTTTGATATTGAGACTTTGAAAATTAGGGCCCCGCGTAATGCGTAATGGCGAAGAAGTTCTGGTTTCCACCCCAGTTAAAATGGCATCTTTCATCGAAAAACCCTTGATTTGCTTTTCAAAGGCAGGGATAGCCTCTCTGATTGCTTCGATGGCATAGGAAGGTAGGCTATCAGCCAAATCCGTTAAATGAACACCTGGCTTATAAGATGGTGTGACACTACCGAGCTTCGTAGAAGGCTTACCCTCTAAGAAATCACCAACTAGCTGACCAGGTGCCTCATAAGTTGATCCCCCAAGAATATAAGCCTTCGATTCAATAGCACGCTGAAATTCAATCCCAGCCATAGCGTTACCGGGGTAATCGTCAGGCGTGATCCCAACAACAATTCCAGCATTGGCATTGCGCTCATTGCGAGAATATTGACTCATCCCATTCGTCACGACACGATGAGGCTCTGAAGTTGCAGCAACGACTGTCCCTCCAGGGCACATACAGAAACTATAGACAGAGCGGCCATTTTTAGCGTGATGAACCAATTTGTAGTCAGCAGCACCAATCATGGGGTTACCCGCATGTGGTCCCAAGCGAGCCTGATCAATCAGTGATTGAGGATGTTCAATCCGAAAACCTACCGAGAAGGGCTTAGCCTCCATAAATACCCCCGCATCATGCAATGCCTGAAAGGTATCTCGTGCACTGTGCCCCAAAGCAAGCACCACATGATTAGCCGAAAGATCATCCTGACCTTCAATTTTTACCGCCTGAATTTGATCATTCTCAATCTCAAAGCCAATGACTTTTTGTGAGAAGCGAATCTCACCGCCTAGTGAAATAATTTCTTCCCGAATTTTTTCGACCATTCCTACCAAACGAAAGGTGCCGATATGAGGCTTTGCAACGTAAAGTATTTCTTCGGGAGCGCCAGATTTCACAAACTCATTTAATACCTTGCGGCCATAAAACTTAGGGTCTTTAATTTGACTCCAAAGCTTGCCATCTGAGAATGTACCCGCGCCACCTTCGCCAAACTGGACATTAGACTCTGGGTTTAAAACATTTTTGCGCCACAAATCCCAGGTATCTTGAGTGCGCTCACGCACTTTCTTGCCCCTTTCAAGCACAATCGGTTTGAATCCCATCTGCGCCAATACAAGGGCAGCAAAGATTCCGCAAGGTCCAAAGCCAATCACAACAGGTCGCATTAGTTTTCCAGACTGGATACCATCTGGCGCTTTCGCAACAAAGTGATAGCTGGTATCAGGCGAAGGTCTGATGTGTGTGTCATTTGAAAATTGCTTGAGTACACCCTCTTCATCTTTAATCGAAAGATCAATGGTATAAATAAATGCCAGCGCCACATTTTTTCTGGCATCGTAGCTACGCTTAAAGACGGTAAATTGATTTAAGTCTTGCAGGGCTAAATTTAAGCGTTTGAGAATCGCACCCTCTAAGGCCTCAGGAGGGTGGTTAATAGGTAAACGCAACTCAGTAATACGGATCATGGGGTTCTACAATACACAGTATTGATACTTACTCTGCTTTTGCCCCCGAGCTTCTCACCACACTAGCCATCCGCTCGAAATCTTTGACAAGCAGTTGATTGAACTCATTAGGCGTGAGAGTGCCAATCTCAATTCCCTGGCGTCGCATGCGTTCAATGATGTCTGGCTGCTTCAGTAATTTAGCCATTTCTGCAGAAATTTTATTAATCACTTCTTTCGGCGTACCAGCGGGCGCCAGCAAACCAAACCAACTGTCAAATGCGTAAGCTTTTATCGTATTACCAATAGGAGGAACGCCAGGCACAAAAGGCGAAGGTTTCTCTGAAGACACACCCAAGAAGCGAATACGACTATCAGTAGCAAATGGAAGTGCAGCCACATTCGCAGCAATCACCGCCTGTGCACGATCAGCCAACAACTCGGTAATCGCATCCCCCGTCCCCTTGGTGGGGATATGAACCAAATCAATGCCGGCCATACTATCAAAATAAGCCATCGCCAAATGAGAGGCACTGCCATTACCAGCGCTAGCGTAATTAAATTGTCCTGGCTTAGTCTTGGCCAGCGCAACAAACTCAGCAACAGTCCTTGCTGGAGATTCTGCATTCGTCATCAAGATATAGCTACTGGTTCCAATATAGGCTGCTGCCGTGAAATCTTTCATCGGATCAAAATTTAATTTAGGAAATAAAGTGCCATTGATATTGTGGCTGGCTGCAGCCATCACCAAGGTATACCCATCAGGAGTGGATTTGGCCACAATGCCAGTTCCGACAGTGCCACCAGCACCTGCCCTGTTCTCAACTAAGACTGGTTGTCCAAGCGCTTGGCCTAATTCATTTGAAAAGGATCTTGCCAAGGCATCCTGAACACTCCCTGGTGAAAATGGCACGACGATCTTGATTGGCTTACTCGGCCAAACCTCGACCGCAAAGGCCAAATGGCTAAGACTAGACAAAATAACTCCGGCTGCTAAGGGTAAGCAATAGCGAATTTGACGAGCAAGGGAAGTATTCATGGATATTCCGTTTAAAGGGCCTAATTCACAAAATGATACTGGGTATATGGCTAGCGCTCTTTAAAGGCGATAATGCGCCATGGCTCTACGCGCAACTATCCACAAAG
>CAIMXN010000045.1 GCA_903845455.1 uncultured beta proteobacterium
AATAGCAGGAATTCTTCTCGATCTTGGCATGCAAAGTAATGTTGTTTTAGGTCAGCGCACCATCTACTTACTGGGTGCAGATATTCGTAGCCACTTAAATGCACTTTACATGGCGATCTTTTTTGCTGGTGGTGCAATTGGCTCTGGCATTGCCAGTCTTGCCTATGTCTATAGCGGTTGGAACTTAGTAGCTTGGATTGGCTTTACTTTTCCAACGGCCGCTTTACTATTCTTCTTGACTGAATCAGTTAAGAAAAAAGCTACTCGAAAGTAGCTTTAGTTTGAATAGCGCAACATCACACGTAATTACTCGCGCGAAGCTTTCTTCCGATCATGCTCTTTCAGATAACGTTTACGAACACGCACGCTCTTTGGTGTCACCTCAACCAATTCGTCATCGCTAATAAATTCCACAGCGTATTCCAAAGTCAAATCAATCGGCGTTACCAAACGAACTGCTTCATCAGTACCTGAAGAACGCACGTTGGTT
This sequence comes from uncultured beta proteobacterium, assembly GCA_903845455.1. GTDB lineage: Bacteria > Pseudomonadota > Gammaproteobacteria > Burkholderiales > Burkholderiaceae > Polynucleobacter. The sequence continues at coordinate 491 of CAIMXN010000045.1, forward strand.
AATTGCTTCCCTTTAATAGTGTTAACGACTAAGTCATTATCCCGACTATGAATACCAATCACCATACCCTCATATACAGGGTCGCCATGCTTAACAAACATACGGCCACGGTCTTGTAATTTCCAGATAGCGTAAGCAACTGCCACACCATCATCTTGACTAATCAATACGCCGTTGTGACGCTCACCCAAAATACCATCTTTAGCAGGAGCATAAGCATCAAAGGTATGACTCATTAAGCCATTACCACGTGTCATGGTCATAAAGTCACCCTGGAAACCAATTAAGCCACGTGCAGGAATACGGTACTCAAGACGGGTACGACCTTTACCATCACTCACCATATCTTGTAGTTCACCTTTACGCTTACCTAAATCTTCCATCACGGCACCTTGCGTAGCATCTTCAACGTCAACGGTTAAGTTTTCGTATGGCTCCATCTTGACACCATTCTCTTCATGAAAGACCACGCGAGGGCGGGATACGGCCATTTCATAACCTTCACGACGCATAGTCTCTACCAAGATGGTGAGATGCAATTCGCCACGACCAGAAACTTCGAAAACTGTATCGTCATCGGTTTCTTTCACGCGCAAAGCCATATTTGATTTGAGCTCACGATCTAAACGCTCACGAATTTGACGGCTAGTCACAAATTTACCTTCACGGCCAGCAAATGGGCTGGTGTTCACCATGAAGTTCATGGTCAAGGTTGGTTCATCAATTTTGAGCATTGGCAATGGATCTGGTTTATCAACTGCACAAACGGTGGTCCCAATCGCTAATTCTTCAATACCGTTAATCAAGGCAATATCACCAGCAAAAGCTTCGTCAACAATCTCACGCTCAAGACCTTTGAACTTCAATACTTGATTGACGCGACCTTTGAATGGCGTACCATCTGGACCATTCAAGCAAATTACTTCCATGCCAGGTTTAACGCGACCACGATTGACACGGCCAATACCAATTTTGCCTACATAGCTGTTGTAGTCAATAGAAGAAATTTGGAATTGCAAAGGACCATCAGGATCATCATCACGAACTGGAACATGCTCTAAAACTGCATCAAACAATGGACGCATGTCACCTTCACGAACGTCCTCTGTCAAACCTGCATAGCCATTTAAGCCAGATGCATAGATGATTGGGAAGTCGAGTTGTTCTTCAGTTGCGCCAAGCTTGTCAAATAATTCAAAAGTAGCATTAATCACGTAATCGCAACGCGCGCCTGGACGGTCTACTTTATTAATCACCACGATTGGCTTGAGGCCTAGAGCCAAAGCCTTCTTAGTGACAAAACGGGTCTGTGGCATGGGACCTTCGACCGCATCCACCAATAACAAAACACCGTCAACCATCGAGAGCACACGCTCTACTTCACCACCAAAGTCTGCATGTCCTGGTGTATCAACAATATTGATATGGGTCCCGTCATATTCCACTGCGCAGTTCTTAGACAAAATAGTAATGCCGCGCTCTCTTTCTAAGTCGTTTGAGTCCATGACGCGTTCGGTCATTTTTTCATTGGAGCGGAATGTGCCAGATTGGCGCAAGAGTTGGTCAACCAAGGTTGTTTTACCGTGGTCAACGTGGGCAATGATGGCGATATTACGAAGTGCGCGTTTAGTCATGTGAAGCTTCTGAGGTTAATAAATAAGTTAAAGGGGTTTAATGTGTTTGTGAAATCAGACGCTTGGGATGTAATACACCAGAGCGCCAATCAGCAGTACCAATAAAATTATGTGGGGCAGCAGTAGCACGATAAATACGCACTAAGGCTTCAATAGGGGGCAGGTTAAGAGGCACTCGTTGCCCCATCTCTAAACGTTTCGCTTGCTGTTCATCTACAGTCAAATGGGGCAAGGTTTGCAATAAAGCATCCACCGGTAGGATATAAGTAGAGCTATCTTGTAAGCCTTGTTGAATCGACTCCAACGTAAAGGACTGCTCAAGATTGAGATGCCCTACTTCAGTACGGCGTAGTCCCACTAGATGGGCACCACAACCAAGTGCATTGCCAATATCTTCAGCTAACACACGAATGTAAGTACCCTTGCTGCAGCTGACTTCTAGAGTTGCTTCAGGCCATTGAATGTTAGTCCAGCGAATAGCATGAATCATAATCTCACGCGGTTCACGCTCTAACTCAACACCAGCACGTGCGTACTCATACAAAGGCTTGCCATCACGCTTAAGTGCCGAATACATTGGTGGTACTTGAGTAATGGAGCCAGTAAATTTTGGCAGTAATGCCTCTAAAGCAATTCTGATTGCAGCTTCATCGGCAAAGGTGGGTAAAGGTAACTCTGCAATGATTTGACCTTCGGCATCACCAGTATCAGTCCGAGAACCAAACTTTACTTGAGCAATATAAGTCTTATCAGCCTCAAGCAAGTCTTGTGAATATTTAGTAGCCTCACCCAAGCAAATAGGGAGAAGGCCTGTAGCCATTGGATCTAATGTACCAGTATGGCCTGCTTTATCAGCATTGAATGCGCGCTTCACAGCAGTGACCGCACCCTGCGAGCTCATCCCAGCAGGTTTATCTAATAAAACAACGCCATCGATTCGTATAGACATGAAATTACTGACTCTCGTCTTTATGATCGCTACGATCACTATCCACCGCTTGATCAATCAAGCGAGACATTTCAATACCGTGTTCAACAGAACTGTCATAGTGAAAGTGCAAAGTAGGGACGGTATGAATGTGCAAACGCTTAAATAGCAGTGAATGCAAATAGCCCGCTTTTTCTTGCAAGGCTTTTAGCGCATGTTCAGGCTCGGCACCTAAAACAGTGAAAAACACTTTGGCATGTGCAAGGTCCGGTGTAAGCTCAATACTTTGTAAAGTAATCAAACCTAGACTTGGACTGCGCAATTCGCGCGGAATCAGCTCGGCCAGATCTCGCTGAATTTGATCGGCGAGACGCTGGTTACGATGTGGGCTCGTTTTATGCATTATCTTGCGAGTCGATTATTAAAGAGTTCTAGCAACTTCAGTTACTTCAAACACCTCTAATTGATCACCTTCTTTGATGTCGTTGTAGCCTTTTAATGACAGACCGCACTCAACACCAGCACGCACTTCTTTGGCATCATCTTTAAAGCGTTTGAGTGAGTCTAATTCTCCAGACCAAACAACCACGTTTTCACGCAAGAGACGTACATTAGAGCTACGTTTAACGACACCATCGAGAACTAAACAACCTGCAATCGCACCAACTTTAGATACTAAGAAGACTTGACGAACCTCAACCATACCGGTGATTTCTTCTTTCTTGTCTGGTGTCAACATGCCACTTAAGGCGGCTTTTACTTCATCCACTGCATCATAAATAATGTTGTGATATCGAATATCAACGCCATTATTCTCAGCAAGCTTACGTGCCGCAGCATCTGCACGAGAGTTAAAGCCAATAATGACTGCCTTAGAAGCAACTGCTAAATTCACGTCGGTTTCAGTAATGCCACCCACTGCTGCGTGAACGATTTGTACTTTCACCTCTGCAGTAGATAATTTTTGCAAGGATTGTGATAACGCCTCTTGTGAGCCCTGAACGTCAGCCTTAATAATCAGAGGCAATAGTTTTGCTTCAACTGCGCCCTCTTCCATGTTTTCCATCATGGTTTCAAGTTTGAACGCCTGCTGTTTAGCCAACTTCACATCACGGAACTTCCCTTGACGGAAGAGTGCAATCTCACGAGCTTTACGCTCATCAGGCACAACTTGAACTGATTCACCGGCCGCTGGAACTTCAGATAAACCTTGAATTTCAACTGGAATAGAAGGACCAGCCTCATTACATGGCTTGCCATTCTCATCCATCATCGCGCGAACACGACCGTAGGTAGAGCCAGCTAACAACATATCACCACGTCTCAGAGTACCGGATTGCACGAGTACCGTTGCCACTGGACCACGACCCTTATCTAAGCGCGCTTCAATCACGAGACCATGTGCTGGCGCATCTCTTGGGGCTTTCAGTTCTAAAATTTCTGCTTGTAAAAGAACGTTTTCTAATAAGGCATCGATACCTTCGCCAGTTTTTGCTGATACAGAAATAAAGGGCACATCGCCACCGTATTCTTCAGGAACCACTTGCTCAGCAACCAATTCCGTTTTTACACGCTCTAAATTGGCATCTGGTTTATCAATTTTATTAATTGCTACAACAATCGGAACGCCACCCGCTACTGCATGGTGAATCGCTTCCTTAGTTTGTGGCATGACACCGTCATCTGCAGCAACCACCAAGATCACAATATCCGTTGCCTTAGCACCGCGAGCACGCATCGCCGTAAAGGCTTCATGACCTGGGGTATCTAAAAAGGTAATCATGCCGCGCGGTGTTTCTACGTGATATGCACCAATATGCTGAGTAATACCGCCAGCTTCCCCAGTGGCTACTTTTGCTGCACGAATTTTATCTAATAAAGAAGTCTTACCGTGGTCAACGTGACCCATCACTGTCACTACTGGTGGACGTGGTAAAAACTCGGCATCATGACCATCAATACCCAAATCTAAATCAGGATCGTCCAACTTAGCAGCATGGGCTTTATGACCCAACTCTTCAACGATGATCATTGCAGTATCTTGATCGAGCACTTGATTAATTGTCACCATCTGACCCATACCCATCAAAAGCTTGATTACTTCAGCACTCTTGATAGCCATCGCATGAGCTAACTCAGCAACAGTAATAGTTTCAGGAACCTGTACGTCATGAACTACTTTTTCAGTAGGAACTTGGAAATTAGTATCCACGTTTGCTTCAGCAATTTGTCGTTGCTTTCTACGGCCACCACCTGAACGCCAACCACCTAC
>CAIMXN010000046.1 GCA_903845455.1 uncultured beta proteobacterium
AACAAACTAAAATCCGAAACGGGTACGTAACCAAATCAATCCGTCATATTTGATAGGATCATCAGCGCAAGGGCCGATACCGCACTCTAAGAGAGTAGAAATTAAATTAGCCAATACCAAAAGAATAAAAAGAATCACTAATGCATTGGTAAATAAGGAACGTGAACGAACTTCACGATTCGGTAGCATCAGCAAAATCGCTTGACCTGTCAGCAAACCCACATAACCAACAAAAGCCCAAGTATAAAAATGCAGCTCTAAGAAGGTTGCTCCGTAGCCCTTGTCGCCAGGCAATACATGTAAGAGCACTTGGCGCAATGAGACCATCATGCCAACTAAGCCACCCATAATGCCCCAACCGTAATGCGCTGAGTGCGCACCAAAACGCAAGTTCATCACCAAGGCAAAGCCAATGATCACAAAACCCATGCGTTGCATTAAGCACAGTGGGCAAGGTAGTTCACCAAAATAGAGTTGGTCTACAAAAGCGTAGGACAAAACACCAACCACTGCCAACAAGGCGAGTTGATTACCTAATCCAGCAAGCGAAGGAAAAGATGGTTTACTCACAGGCTGATATTGAGATGACTTGTTGCATGGAATTGAAACCCGAAAATCAGAATGAGTGTCGTTGCCGCGATCAGGGTTAAGCCTGCAAAACGCCGATCAAACCAGACTAAGATCAGTCCGATGAAAGCTGTCAGAAAAGGCAGAAACATATACATACAATGATTTTATCGCAGGATGAAACATCTGAGCTTCAAAGCCCCAATCAATATAGGACTTCATTTAAGGGTTTTATCGCCTTAAACGGCTTTACGCTTACCCAGAAAGGACGTCAGAATTTGACCTAAGCCTTTGCACTCCACTAACTCACGCTCCTCAACCTCAAACGCATCTTTCACTAAGTCGGCAGTAGCTGGTGCCATATGCACACGTCCAACCAAAGAGGTCGATTCCATGCGGCTAGCCGTATTGACTGTATTACCCCATAAATCGTAGGAAAATTTTGTAAAGCCGATTACTCCAGCTACGACAGGCCCTGAATTTAAGCCAACGCGCATTTGCAACTCAATCCCATTATCGGCATTAAATGTTGCTAGATCCTCAAACATGCCCAGGGCCATATCCGCGACGATGTGCGCATGATCCGAACGGGGTATGGGCAAGCCCCCAGCCGCCATGTAGGCATCGCCAATCGTCTTAATTTTCTCAAGCCCAAGATCCTCTGCCCTTCTATCAAAGCGTCCAAATAAATCATTCAAAAGTTTGACTAACTCAGCAGCTGTTTTCGTCGAAGCCATCTTGGTAAAGCCAGATAGGTCACTAAATAAAATAGTCACTTCTGGGTAGCTTCCAGAGATATTGCTCTCACCCTTTTTTAAGCGCTCTGCAATGGGCTTAGGCAAAATATTGAGCATGAGTTTTTCAGTCTTCATTTGCTCAATATTGAGAAGCTCTTTCTCATGCTGTAACTGCAAAATGCGCTCACGGTCGACATCCCGTAGACGCTTCTTTTCCAATGAAGAAAAAACTCGGGCACGTAACAACACCGGATCGAAGGGCTTGGGCAAATAGTCCTCTGCCCCCACCTGAATACACTCGATGGTTCTTTCAAAATGCTCCGATCCAGAAACCACAATAACGGGTAGATAGCGAAGCTCAGGAGAAGATTTAATCGCCTTTAAGGTTTCAAGACCATCCATTTCTGGCATTTCCATATCGAGCAACATCAAATCAAACGCTTCAGCGCGCACTTTTTCGAGGGCCTCGACTCCATCACCCGCTTCCTGAATATTAGTAATCCCAATCGAATTGAGTTCTCGAATCAACAGCTTTCGCAAGGTTCGACTATCGTCTACCACTAAGACTTTCATAGTCTTGGTTTGCTCAAGAATCTCTTGTGAGATAGCGCTATTTTCTACACTCATCCGTATTCATCCTCAAGCTAAAGGGGTTCTTTTTGGTAATAAGACACACGATCCAACTGGACTACTTTAAACGATTTATCAAACAAGATCGATTCTGAGGAACCCAAGATCAAATAGGCATCCGCATGCGGTAATTGCGCGTGCAATTTCTTGACAATCTTTGCTTTGGTTTCTTGGTTGAAGTAAATTAAGACATTGCGCATCAAGATCAAATCGAACTTTGGCATTAAGGGCCAATCCTGAATTAAATTCATTTGTCTAAACTGCACCATGCTACGTATATCAGGAATCACTTGGTAATGCCCATTCGGTAACTTGGTAAAGTGGCGACTAATTTGACTATCCGAAAGACCGCGCATAATTTCTACTGGGTTGTATACCCCTGAGACAGCTTTATCTAAGGCTTGCTGAGAAATATCGGTTGCCCAAATCTGAATTTTCCACTTAGTCAACTCAGGAAAATACTCTCGCAATAAAATCGCAATACTGTAGGGCTCCTGACCAGTAGAGGCTGCTGCGGACCAAATATTGATCTCTCGAGTTTCTTGGCACTTCTCAATTAAAGCTGGCAAGATGGTTTTTTTGAGTGCATCAAAAGGATGAATGTCTCTGAAAAAACTGGTTTCATTCGTGGTCATGGCCTCAAAGGCCTGCCAATGCAGATCATTCACAGGTGAAGTCACTAAATGACGCAAGAGTTGCGCATGATGATCAAAGCCATGTTGCTCAACAATATGCGTTAGACGAGAAGTGATGAGATAGGTTTTTGCCAAATCGAGATCAATGCCAATATTTTTTTCAACTAACTTGAAAAAATGCTCGACATCGAGCTGATCAAGTTGGTTGGCAGAAGAGCTCATTTAAGCTGCGTCCGAAATAATATTTCATCAGGAATTGAATCTAGTGGAAGGACTTTTTCAGCTAAATTCGCCTCAGCAATAGCTCCCGGCATTCCCCAAATGGTGCTAGTAGCCTCATCCTGGGCAAGAACCATCCCATTACTTCTCACAATTTCCTCTGCGCCGAGTAAACCATCGTAGCCCATGCCTGTCAGGACTACTGCTAGTAAAGATTGGCCATATATTTGGGCTGCACTTCTAAATAGAACATCGACAGCTGGTCGACAAGAATTTTCTGGTGGATCTTCATTCAGATACATAAAAACTTTAACGCCCTTACGCTTGAGCGCTAAATGAAAGCCACCAGGAGCCAAATATGCTTGCCCAGGTAAAGCTTCCTGCCCATCGTAAGGCTCTTGTACTGGCATCACGCCAACTTCAGTTAAGCGCGCGGCCAACAAAGTTGTAAATTTTGGTGGCATGTGCTGAACAATAAAAATGGGAACGGGTAATGGTGTGCGCCAGAGTTCAAATACCCTCATCAGTGCAGCAGGTCCACCTGTAGATACGCCAATACAAAGCGCATCTACTGGATATAAAGGTCTTCCTTCCGGACGAACCACTACACTCTTTAATGGCGGTGCTCCTGATGAGCTAGGCAAAGTCGTAATTTTTTCAGGTATTGGTATCGCCTGTGCCTCACGCCGAGCAGCGCCTCGCTCTTTAATCGAGACCCCTTTTGTGCTCGCATTACTGCCCGACTTACACAAGGCCTTAATTTTGGGAATGAGAGTCTCCTCTAAGACGCGATACGCTGCTTGAGGATCGGTGCTAGATGCGGGCTTACCCACATAATCGCTAGCTCCGAAAGTCAAAGCATCCATCGTTGCTTTTGTTCCGCGCTGGGTAAGAGAGCTAAACATAATGATTGGAAGTTTGGGGTGAATCTTGCGAATTTCCTTTAAGGCAGTAATGCCATCCATTTCAGGCATCTCGACATCTAGGGTCAAGATATCTGGTTGAGAACGCACAATCGCCTCAATTGCCAAAATGCCATTGGCTGCAGTACCAACAACCTCAATCTCTGGATGTTTCATCAAGGTTGACACAATAATGCGCCTCATAATAGCCGAGTCATCCACGACTAAAACGCGTATTTTTTCTTCAAACTTCAATGGCTCACTCATGACAATGGTTACTTAAGATAATGCTGAGGGCAAAAATATTTAGTCAAGATCGACTAAATACATCAAGCCAACAGAAATTGTTTTTTAGGTTGGTCTACGCGTTGGTCAATACGCTTAGGATCCAAAATTAGTAGTAGCCTGTCTGAAAGTTTATGGACTCCCAGAACCAGCTCTCTAGATACTACCGAAAAATTACTTGGGGGCGGTTCAAAAGTATCCTGCTCCAGGGATAGAATTTCTCCGACATCATCGACCAAGATGGCAATCAAGTAGCCGTCGCACTGCAAAATAATACTAACAGACTCATCTTTCGCAGAGTCAGATTCAAGATCTAGCCTCTCGTACATATCAATCGCAGGAACAAGCTGGCCCCTAAGATTCATAATCCCACGTACTATTTTGGGACTCTTAGGTACTGGTGTAACGTCCATATTACGATTTAGTTCAAGTACATCAGCGACATTAATTCCGAAATAATGTCCGCCCAAATAAAATGTTGCAAAATCTGTTGAGGTGCTCATGCGGATAGATCCATATCTATTACAGTTGGATATTCTTTGGAGTTTTCTTGTAAATTTCGCATCATCAAAATTTCTTGGAGGTCAATCACGTTAATGACTTGATCATCCAAAGAGACGCACCCAAGCAAGCCTTTTTGTGGAGGGTTTGCTTCTTGTAGATTCTTCGAGACATGAATAATGTCATGCACCTGACTCACTACTAAGCCAATTGGAATGTCTTTGGTGTAATGCACGATGACAGGAATCACATCATCCTCACCCAATGATGCACTGTTCACTTTCGCACCTTCAATATAGTGATCTAGACGTAGTAAATGCATGATGTGATTGCCATATTGAATCACATCACGGTTACCATTACGCTGAACTTGTTTTGGAGAAATCATCTCTAAACGTTCGACATTTTCAAGATGAATAGCCAATCGAGGTTGCCCTGCCAGCTCAAATAGCAACATCGATACCTCTTCCTCGAATACTTTATCCTGAGTCATCGAGGGATTTAATGGGCGAGATTGAATCTTAGCCACCATTCCCGATTGCATCGCCATACCGTCGATATCGAGAATTAATGCCACATGACCATTACCCAAAATCGTTGCACCAGCAAAATTATCAACCCCCTTCAATAAAGGGCCTAAAGGTTTTACAACAACCTCTTGCATATTAAGGACTTCATCGATCACTAGTCCAAAACGGATTCCGGAAGACTGAAGAATAGCAATATTGAGCACAGCATTGGGAAGAGGTTTGTCTTGGTTTACATCAAGCTGATGGTTCAAAAATAGCAATGGGACCAACTGATTGCGTAAACGGAATACTGGGGTGCCATAGAAATCTTCTAAGCCAGTGCCATCTAAGCCTAACTCGAGACGAACCATCTCTAAAATACTGTTTTGCGGAATGGCATAGGGCTCATTGCCACAACGAACAAATAAAGCAGGCATGATTGCTAAGGTAAGTGGAATTTTCAGACGAATCGTTGTGCCAACGCCTCGCTTACTATCAATATCAATCGATCCACCAATATTAGAAATATTAGTCTTCACCACGTCCATACCAACTCCCCTGCCGGAGAGATTGGTTACTTGGCTCTTTGTTGAGAAGCCAGGTAAGAAGATAAATTCTAGTAGCTGTAAGTCATTTAGGCCTGCAGCTTGCTGAGGTGTCACTAAGCCTTTCTCAACAGCCTTTTGACGGACGAGATCATAGTTCACACCAGCACCATCGTCCGCAATCTCAATCACGACCATGCCATTTTCATGACTAGCACGCAATAAGACTTTACCTGCTTCCGGTTTACCAGCAATTACGCGCTCACTAGGAACCTCAATGCCATGGTCGATGCTATTACGAATAATGTGCACCAAGGGATCACGAATCGCATCAAGCAAAGTTCTATCTAATTCTGTTTCGGCACCTTCTTGAACCAAGCTGACATTTTTACTACATTCATTAGAGACATCTCGAATTAAACGCGGAAATTTTGTCCAAACTTGAGCAATTGGTTGCATGCGAGTTTTCATCATGCGTTCTTGTAGCTCAAGCGTTAGCAAGTCGATAACACGGACCGCACTCGAAAAATCATGGTCACCAAATTGAGCTGTGAATGGCAATAAACGATTTCTAGCTAAAACCATTTCACTGACAAGATTCATGAGCTTATCTAGTAATTCTAGGTTTACCTTAACAGGCGCTGATACCTCTTGGTTTTTTACAGGATCAGCGGGATCGGCTGCCCATACTTGATCAGTAGATTCCGTATCCTCTGCGGCAAGGACTGCGGAAGTCACTTTAGGTGGCTCTGACACAGAATTTGTTGGTGCAATGGACTCAGTAGTCTTTGCCATGGAAGCCTGAACTTGAGGCGCCTGAGCCTGAGGAGTTGGTTCGGGTGTAGCTGAAGTACTGGCAGTTAAAGTGATGTCAATACTTTTACCCGCGGCTAATGCCAGCAATTGTTCTACTAGAGCAGAGTCATCACCCGCCGGTTCAGATTGAGTTGCTTCAACGCCTTCGATAATTAATCTCAAGCTATCCAAAGCATTCAACAACACAGTGGTTTTGTGATTATCCAATGACAGTTGGCCATCCCGAATTTTTCCTAACAGGGACTCACCCGCGTGAGATACCTTCTCGAGACGTTTAAAGGCAAAGAAGCCGCTACTACCCTTGAGGGTATGCATAGCCCGAAAAATGTTACCAACCAGTTTTTTATCGTCAGGTGTTTTTTCAAGCTGCACGAAATCCAGATCAAGTTGATCTAATATTTCGCGCGCCTCAATGATGAATTCAACTAGGATGTCGTCGTCATTCATAGATAGCTATGCTGATGTATGTTGAAAGCTGACCGTATATCCCTTGCACTTAAACTTTAAATTTAGACACCAAGGACTGGAGCTCACTCGCAATTTTTGCCAAATCAGAAGCGGCTTGTTGGGTATTGGCTGCGCCTTCAGTAGTGCTTTGCGCTGCTTCAGAAACGGTGCCAATATTAGAAGCAATATTGGAGCTACTGCTAGCCGCAGTAGAGACGCTTCTACCCATCTCACCTGTTGTAGCTGCCTGCTCTTCAACTGCGCTGGCAATTAAACTGGAAATATCGTTAATTTTATTAATGATGGTGGAAATTTCCTGAATAGAGGTCATTGCACCCTGAGTATCAGACTGAATAGCGGTAATGCTGCCGCTGATCTCTTCAGTTGCTTTTGCAGTTTGTCTTGCCAGCTCTTTTACTTCGTTTGCAACCACCGCAAAACCTTTGCCGAGTTCACCTGCGCGCGCAGCCTCAATCGTTGCATTGAGCGCCAAGAGGTTAGTTTGCTCAGCAATACTAGAAATTACTTTCAATACGCTACCGATTTCAGTGCTGCTCTCGCTCAGCTTAGCCATAGTGGTATTGGTTTTTTGTGCAATCTGCACAGCCTGATTGGCCACTGTAGAAGCCTCCACCGCATTAATGGAGATCTCACGAATACTCGCACTCATTTCTTCTACACCAGCAGCAACCGTCTGCGTGTTTGAGCTCACCTCAACAGCAGCGCCAGATACGACTTTAGCTTGAGCAGCAGTTTCTTCAGCGTTAGAACTCATCTGCATACTGACTGCAGCCAGCTCTTCAGAGGAACTTGCTAATGAAGTGGCATTTTTAGAAATCGCTTGGAATGCCTTGCGGGATGTATCAATCAAACGATTGACTTGTGTACTGATATCCAAGAAGAAACCTTCTTTACCTGCCAATGGCACTTCGGCAGTGAAATCCCCTGCTGCTGCCGCAGAAATAATTTCACCAATCTGCTTGGTGGTTTCTTGCGCTTTAATATTATTTTCACGATCGAGCGTTGCTAATTGATCAGCTTTTTGCAGGCTTACCTGTAAGACACCAACAGCCTTGGCCATCGTGCCGATTTCATTTTCATAATCCGTATTGCTAATGGTGTTATGTAATTTAGCTTCGGCTAAATCGCTAATGGAAGAAGCCAAACTAGTAATAGGTCCATTAATGGATTTATTAACGAGATAAATAACCACAACTGAAAACAGTATCGCAAGACACAATATAAACCCGAGAAGAATTTCAACAAAATGGGCCAAATCCATGGCCTTTTCCATATTCTCTTCTGCGCCTTTATCTTTGAGCTCGCTAATCTCTTTGATCTCTACTGAAACTTTAGCAACCAAATCCTGATAATCTTTAGCTGAAATTGCTTTATAACCCGATATGGCTGGGCTACCACCCTGGGTAGCAAGCACCACCTTGTCTACCGCAAGATAGTAAGCTTCTATATCAGGCTTTAGAGCATTCATTTTTTCTTTTAGTGCAGGCCGAAAGATTGTTTCTTTGGCTTTTTCATATAACTCCATCTGGGTTTTTTTGGTAGCTGCAATCGTCTCAAGCGCTTTCTGTGCGCCCTCGCCATCACCAGCATTCACAGCTAAGATATAGCGGTTTGTAGATCGGCCAATAATGTTGACATCCCGGTTAAGTTGCCTTAAGTAAGAGATGCCCAATAAGTCTTTCTCATACATCTTTTTTGTATTGCCAATCAACTGATCAAACGCCCAAAATGATGTGCCAGCAATAATGATTGAAAATAAAACAACTATTGAAAAACCAATAATGAGTTTGGTTTTGAGTTTGAGTTTTTCAAAGCTTGTAAAGAGGGACATGATTTTCAGCACCAAAAAAGTGATTTATAAAAAAATATTTTTTCATAATACATTTTTTTTAATGCAGAACAAATGCAAATGCACATTTTTATGCACAAAATGGTCTACCCCAAAAGAAAACCACTTTAGAAGTAGTGGCGCTCAAGCTTGCCAAGATCTAGTAGGAAACTACTAGATGATTTTACGTCTTACTGCAGGGTGTTTTTAAATGCTGGCAGCATTGGCATTGCCAATACTTCAATACCCTCTTCTCGCAAGGCTTCTGCCTCATCGATCGTGGTTTGGCCACGGATGCTACGTTCAGGCGATTCTTTGTAGTGGATTTTTCTGGCTTCTTCAGCAAAAGAATTGCCGACATCCTCAGAGCGACCCATTAGTTCACGCATGCCTTTTAAGAAGGCGGCCTGAACTTGGGCCTCTAATTGACCATGATCGCTACCCGTGAGTGCTACCACCTCACCACTTAAGCTGCCCATCCCAGTATTTGCCTGCGCAACTGTCAATTCTGTCGATTCAGAGGGCTTATTTTGGGGTTTAGTAGAGCCAGACTTCGCAATATGAGGTGCTGATGGCATACGGCTAATCTCGATGCTGTCGCACAGGGGGCAAGCGAGCATCCCCTTGTCCTGCTGTGCAAGACAGTCCTCCTCAGAGGCAAACCATCCTTCAAAGCGATGATCTAAGGGGCAAGAGAGGTTATAAACTTTCATAAGACCTATATCGGGGCAAAAACACCAAAAACAATAGCCCCATTTTAAATCGGTTTACTGATCACCCTAGGAAAGTAAGGACGGCAGTACCAAACCTCTGCGATAGCGCTCAAGCCAATAGGTCGAAATCGTTGTTTTTACGTCGGTAATCTCACCATCTTCTACCCAGGCTAACAACTGCTCTAAAGGGGCTGCAAAGACGTCTAAGAACTCCTCATCATCGAGGCGGCTATTGCCTGGAGTGAGATCCTCAGCCAAATAGATATCAATAAACTCTGTTGAATACGAAATCACTGGATGAATACGCCGAATATAGCTCCATTTTTTCGCAGAATAACCCGTCTCTTCTGCTAGCTCTCTTTTAGCGCATAGCAATGGGTCTTCACCAATTTCTAATTTGCCTGCGGGGATTTCAATGCAAGCTTTGGCGATGGGATAGCGATACTGACGCTCTAACAGCACCCTGCCGTCACCCAAGATTGCCAACACCGCAACTGCGCCAGGATGGGTTAAATACTCGCGGATAGCCTTCTCACCATCCGGAAGGCTCACTGTATCCCGTTTCATATTTAGAAAGATGCCACCATAGATATCTTCACCAGAGATACGCTCTTCGCGCAGATGCGCATCACCGCTTGGTAGATCTTGGAAAGATTTTTCAGTCATTAGTATTGAGCTTCGCCTTGATTACCAGAATGAGCCCATCATACAAAACTTGCATGACATTAGTGCAAAAGCCTAGAAACAAGCAAGGCTCCGAAGTATTCACCTAGGAGCCTTTAGCTTGGAGTCGACACTAGTCTTTTGCTGTCTTGTATTAAGAGCCTAGTAAGGTACGACGCATCGCATCCAAACAAACACCCATCAAGCCAGATGGGAAGATTCCAAGCATCAGTACCAAGATCGCATTCAAACCTAGCAGGCCGCGAGCAAAGGTAGAACCAGTAATTGTTAATTCAAGATCGGGCTCGTCAAAGTACATGACCTTGACCACTCTCAAGTAATAGAAAGCACCGATCAATGAGGTGATCACCGCAATGATGGCTAAGAAGGTATGTTCAGCATCCACTAAAGCTTCAAGCACACCTAACTTCGCAGCAAAACCCACTGTTGGTGGGATACCAGCCAAGGAGAACATCAATACCAGGCCAATGAAGGCATACCAAGGATGTTTCTTATTTAAACCTCTGAGGCCATTTAAGGTCTCACAGTCATACCCTTTATGAGAAAGCATCATCAATAAACCGAAGCTACCCAAGGTAGTCATGACATACGTAATGACATAGAACATCGAAGCACTAAAAGCATGATCATCGAATACTGACATCATGCCCAACAATACAAAACCCATCTGTGCAATCGCAGAGTAAGCCAGCATCCGCTTCAGATTGGTTTGCGCAATCGCAGTAACGTTACCCAAAATCAAAGAAAGGATAGCGAGCAGCACCAACATCGGCTGCCAGTCACCTAAGAGTGGCAATAGTGTGTTCACTAGTAAGCGGAATAACAATGCAAAGGCTGCTAACTTTGGCGCAGCAGCAATCATTAAAGTCACCGCCGTTGGTGCACCTTGATA
>CAIMXN010000047.1 GCA_903845455.1 uncultured beta proteobacterium
ACCAGAATACGGGCTAAGTCAAAAGCACCTGCATTGGTACCATTACCTGAAAGCCATAGACCAATCACCATAAATACAGTCACCACTAGCAAACCATTAATTACGCGATATAACGGCGCCATAGCTTGGGCTATCAAATCTTTAGCAGCCATGATGGCTGGCTCTGAGATTTGCAAGTGACTCGAATTGTTTAAAAAACTTTTACTCATTTACCTTGTTGCCTCACCCCACTCATCAAAGTCTCAGATTCGTGTTGCAGTGCAATATATAAAAAACATGAGCCATCCTAAGAAGGTTCTTATATCAAGTCAAGAATAAAGAAAGTGATTTTGATAACAAATTCATATATAAATCACGATACTCACTCATCTTGAAACCTAAGCTATAAATAAGTCTATATTTATCAATAACTTATAAATGTAAGTAAGCACTAATTTCACAGTGTAAAAAATGGCAATAAATCTGACTTTTTTACCATTTGAAAAAGAAAAATAGGTCTCAAACCCATACATCTAGTATTTTCTGAGCTAAAAAATTCTACCGGTAGTGTTGGTGCAGTGCATCTCAAACAAGCAATAAATCAAGATCTGAAAAACAGAATGTTAGCGTTTGAGAGCTTCAGGAATGCTCGCAAACCCTGATGCTTATTAACCCTCGGGCTAACTTGCGGATGAAAAATGATTCTTAGTCATCACCTCACCTACACTTCATGCATATGAAATGGATTCCACAACTTCTACTATCTATCTCCCTACTGAGCCCGCTCAGTGCATTTGCTCTCTTTGAAAAATGTAAAGACCTATTTCCGAATCAAGAGATTCCTAGTACCCCACAGCCTGGGCGTGACCTCTGTTTTGATAGCTTTGCTATCTTTTACTCACCCACTGACAAGAAGCCGATCTATACCGTGGAAAAGTTAAATAGCGCGCGCCTAACTGCCCCCCATCCCCGTAGATCAAACCAATTTTATGAAGAAGCGCGTCTACCTTTCCAGGAGCGCGCGCTACTCTCAGACTATCGGGGTAGTGGCTATGACCGTGGACACAATGCGCCTGCAGGGGATATGAGTACCGAGAGCGCAATGGCACAGTCCTTCTCATTGGCCAATATGATGCCCCAAGCTAGGCAGAATAATCAGGGGATCTGGGCTAAAAATGTTGAGGAGCCCACCCGGCAATACGTCAAACGAGTACTAGGTGATGTATATGTCTACACAGGGTCAGTTGGCAAGATGGGGAGTGTCGGTAGCGGGACAGTCACTATTCCAGATCACCTCTTCAAACTGGTATACGACCCAAACAAAAATACTGCTTGGGCTTATTGGGTAGAAAATACTAACGAAGCCTCTATGTCGCCGCCCATCACTTACGCAGAAATCAAAGAAAAAACGAGTATCGACTTTCATCTGCCGAATGACGTGTCTTATTTACATGGCAAAAAAATGCACCAAGTTCCCCAAGTACCAAATTCATTAGTGGGTGGCTGGTATCCCGTCTTTTTCGATGACTACTCGCCTAATAAGGTTCAAGAGATTATTACGAGTATTCAAGCGGGAAGGGTTGCTAGCATACAGATTCAATATGACCGCAACCTAGACTTAGCCAAAAAACTTTCTGAGCAAATTCAAAGTCAGACTGCTTTGCAAACAAACCTATCTCAAAGTAGCCCACCAGAGTCGGCTACGGTTACTTATGAGCGGAATAGAGTTACCGCTATTATTCACACAAAGTAACTTACAGTAATTTAGAGCGGGCTTGCAAGCCATGCGCTCGCTGGATGGGTGCCAATAATCCACGTAAGCCGTTGTGATCCAAGGTATGCATCAACTCAAGCAATTTTCCAAGCTCACTTTTAGGAAATCCTTTGCGCGCAAACCAAGCCAGATAGTTCCCAGGCAAATCCGCCAATGGTCGCCCAGCATATTTACCAAAGGGCATTTTCATTAAGACCAGTTGTTCAAGTGCTTGTGCATCCATCAGTGCCATCTTACAAGTTGATGCTCACTTTCAAGAAAAATATTTCATTAGCTGCGTCATGGTCATTTAGTAAATAAGAATCATTCTTATCTAATATTGTATATTAAGAATCATTCTCATTTACTTTTATCCACCAACCATCACATAAACAGAACTATGAAATTAACTATCAAAAGAATTATTGCTTTCTGCATCTTCTTAGCCACAGCACTCCACTTCTCCTTTGCCAATGCTGGCGAAGGTGTATTTGGATGGATCTACAGCCTTGATCTGCAACCTAAAGGAAAGCTTGAGTTTGAACAACGCCTACAACTCAATCAACAACAAGCAGCCGGTAGTTATGATGCATGGACTGCAAGAACAGAGCTTGAATATGGACTCACAAATGATTTACAAGTGGCGGGCTATATCAATTCGTATTACACCAATGCAAATCAAAACTATACAAATCCAGAGGCTTGTGGAGAAAGCCCAAGCTGCACAGGGGGTTATGGGGTTCCCTCTAGCCACGACCCTAGCACTGCCTATAGAAAGAGTGGTATCGAGGGTGGCTCGCTTGAAGCTATCTACCGAATTACTAACCCAGTAACCTCACCAGTTGGCGTAGGTCTGTATTTAGAACCAACTTGGGGTAGAAATAAAGATGAGATTGAAGCGCGCCTATTATTGCAATCGAATTTCATTGATGATCGCTTGGTGTTAGCAGGTAACGTTGTTGTTGCTAATGAACGCCTCAAATTTATCGAGAATGGCAATGTGCCTGAATCGATGATGGATTTCTTGGTAGGTGCTAGTTACCGCTTTGCGCCGAAGTGGTCAGCTGGGGTTGAGGCTCGCTTTCACAATGATTATTCCGAATTGAATTTACGTAATCAAGTACAACGCGCCACTTTCCTCGGCCCCAATATGCACTATGCAGCTAAAGACTGGTGGGTAACGGGCGCTTGGCGCTACCAACTTAAAGGTGGTACCTGTATGGGTGGCGGTGAAGCAGAATGTTCTAACGCCCGAGTTTGGGATAGCCACTCAGTAAATGAATTCATTGTCAAAGTTGGTATTCCACTCAACTAAGCTCAAAAAAATCTCATGCATTGGAAACCCACACCCTTGATGATGGCAGGCCTGCTGATAGTTTCTGCCCCCATCATGGTGCAAGCTAAGATTTATGTCTCAATTGAGCAAGCACAGAACCTCATTTTTCCCAATAAGGTATTCACTAAAAAGCCGATTTTGGTCACCGAAGATCTGCAAGAGAAATTGCGTAGCGCCTCGAGCATCCGCCATCCATTTCAGGGTGACCGAATTTGGCAGGCAGATGATGGTAGTTGGTTTGTGGTTGACGAAGTCGTTGGGAAGCATGAAATGATTACCTATGCAGTGGGACTTAGTCCCACTGGGTTAGTGCAAGGGATCGAGATACTTGAATATGTTGAGTCCTATGGTTACGAAGTAGCTGAAGCGCAATGGCGTAAGCAATTTATAGGTAAGACTGCGGGTGACCAAATTAAGCTCAATCAAGATATTCAAAATATTAGTGGCGCAACTTTGTCCAGCAAACACCTGACTGACGGTGTAAAACGTGTCGTCACCTTCTATGACTTAGCCCTCAAGAAGCCCTCAAGAAAATGACGCGCTGTAAGCCACTGCTCGGTACCTTGGTAGAAATCTCCATTGACTCAACAAATCCCTCCCAACAATTCGCAATTGATCAAGCCTTTTCTGCCATAGCAAAAGTCCAAAATCTGATGGGTTTTCATCATCCCCAAAGCGAGCTCTCCAAAATAAATGCTTGCGCACATCTACAAGAAATCGAAGTTCATCCATGGACGGCCCAAGTCTTAAGGGCTGCGATAGAGCTGCATAGTCAATCCAATGGACTATTTAACTGCGGTATTGGTTATCGCTTAGTGCAGGCTGGTTTACTGCCAAAACATGTAGATTTAGCACAACGTGACTTTGGTGGAATTGAAAATCTGCAATTTTTAGACTCCCATCTGATTATTTCCTCTAAACCCCTTTGTCTAGATCTAGGTGGGATTGCCAAAGGGTTCGCAGTAGATATTGCTGTCAGCACTTTGCAATCAAATGGCATTCAATCAGGCTGCGTGAATGCAGGTGGTGATTTACGTGTCTTTGGGGAAAAATCAAAAACGATCCAAATTCGTAATCCTGCTTCAGCTTGGGAGTTAATTGATATTGGCAAACTGCAGAATGGTTCTATAGCTACCTCGAGTCTGTATTTTTCTAAACGAGATCAGAATTCCATTAGTTATGTTGTTGATCCCTTAAATGACAAACACGTTGATTTCTCGTGTTCATATTCCATTATTGCCGAGCAGTGCATTTATGCAGATGCACTCACCAAGGTTTTAGCGATATCCGATAGAACAGACCACCCCTGCTTTGCGTATTTCTCAGCACAGGCAATTAGGATTGATAGATGAGCAAACACATCTATCAATCTACAACCCGTTTAGGCAAGATGCCAGCTTGGCAAAAATGGTTTGTTCTTATTGCTATGCTGACCTGCTCACTTAGTGGCATAGCGTATTTACTAGGACATCAATTTTTCATTCAAAAAGATATCCTAGGTCTACATTCAGTGCTGAGTTGTCATGGTATCGCAGCCATGATTGCAACACTGGCACTGGGAACTATTCTTCCCTTTCACCTCAATGCTGGTCTTAAAGCAAAACGAAAGATGGTAAGCGGTATTAGTCAGCTAGGTTTTCTAGTTGCACTTTTAATATCGGGTATTTTGTTATATTACGGACCGGTAGCAATTCGAGAGGGCATCATCCTGACCCACTGGGTGATTGGGCTGATCTTTTTTGTGATATTTATTTTGCATGGCTTATTTGCTCAACTAAAGGGGTGCACATAGGAGCAGCTCACTAGCGATACAATTATTCAATGAAACGATTGCGGCGCCCCCTGATCAAATCCATACTGATAGTTGCTCTCAGCCTACTAGGAGTCTTGCTGATGCCCTTCTTATCCAAACCAGTCAGTGCTATTTCCGGCACGGTAAGTCATCTCGATAATACGCTTTTGGAGTATGTCAATCCTGAGAAGCCTACCCATGATCACTCTTCGGTTTATTACCAACGGTTTTATATTTCCAAATTCAATCTAGGTGATCAGTTGATTGAAGCGAAGTTCTCATCACCTATGAAAATTCAGAATGGAGATCTCGTTGCTGTCTCTGGATATCCTAAGGACAATACGTTTCAGGTCTTGGCATACTCCAATAAAACTCAGCAAGTCAGTGGTAATGAAAACTGGCTAATTGCAGGATTAGGCGCCCTCTTCTTTTTGGCAGTGGTGATTAGCCTTCTCAATACCGAGCTGGTGATTGAAGGTGCCTGGATTCCAAGGCTATTTTTAGTTGGATTTCTGGGGGTGGCCATCTACATGGGCTATCGTGCCTACTTGATACGAGAAGCATTAAAGCTAATACAGAACTAATCCAGCCAATCTCCCAATAGAAAAAGCCCTCAGTCGAGGGCTTTTGATCTATTCACTATGATGGTTCATTAATGCCCACCAGCACCACCTAAGTAAGCGGCCTTTACAGCAGGATCGTTCTGAAGCTTGCTCGCAGGCCCATGGGTAGCAATTTTACCGTTCTCCAATACATAGCCATAGTCAGCTACTTTCAAGGCGGCGGCTGCAAACTGCTCAACCAGCAACATGGTGACGCCTTGTGCCTTTAAATTAGAAATAATCTTAAATACTTCCTCAACCAAAATGGGTGCCAGACCCATCGATGGCTCATCTAGCAAAATAATTTCTGGATTAAGCATCACAGCACGGGCCATCGCCAACATTTGCTGCTCACCACCAGACAATGTGCCAGCCAATTGATTGCGACGTTCTTTTAAACGAGGAAACATTTCTAAGGCGTGCTCTAAGTCATTCTTGATGTCACCCTTAGGGCGGCTCCCCGTAAAACGCGGAAACGCACCTAATAATAAATTGTCATTCACTGACATGGTTGTAAATACTCGGCGACCTTCTGGACTATGAGCTAATCCTAGGCGGGCAATTTTATGAGAGTCATAACCATCAATTTTTTCACCGCCTAGGGTCACCTCGCCCCCAGTAGGTTTAATCATGCCAGTAATAGCACGCATGGTCGTAGTTTTGCCGGCGCCGTTAGAGCCGATCAAAGTAATCACTTGCCCTTTAGGAACATCAATACTGATGCCGTGTAGAACTTTAACTTTGCCGTAACCCGCTTCAAGATTCTTAATAGATAACATGGTATTTACCGATTCAATATGGTTCTAGTGATTAAGTACCCAAGTAGGCATGAATCACCTTCTCGTCTGCCTGAACTTCAGCTGGTTTACCTTCTGCAATCTTCTGACCGAAATCCAATACAGAAACGGTATCGCAGACTGACATCACCACGTCCATATGGTGTTCAATCAAGATGAAGGTGATACCGCTATCGCGGATCTTACGAATAATACGCAAGAGTTCCTTAATATCTGGAGCGGTTAAGCCTGCTGCTGGTTCATCCAACAAGAGCAGTTCTGGATCCAAAGCCAAAGCACGGGCAATTTCTAAAAGGCGTTGCTTACCATAAGGCAAGTTGCGCGCCTCTTCATTAGCCAAATCTTCAAGACCCACAAATTTCAGGAGAGCCAAGGCACGAGCATGTGCTTCTGCCTCTTCTTGCTTGTAACGAGGCAAATGGAGGGCAATCTCAACAATATTGGATTTAAAAGTATGGTGCAGACCAACCATAATATTTTGGATGGCCGTCATTTCACCAAAGAGTTGCACGTTTTGGAAGGTGCGCGCAATACCTGACAAAGCAATATCAGAAGATGTCTTACCTACAACGCTCTCGCCAGCATAAAGAACGGTACCAGCAGTCGGAATATAAATTCCAGTAAGCACGTTCATCATGGTGCTCTTACCAGAACCGTTCGGGCCAATCAAACCGTGAATAGTGCCACGCTTGATACTGAGGCTAACGTTATTCAGGGCTTTCAAGCCACCAAACTGCATTAAGACTGAATCAACGCTTAAGAGTTCAGCACCAATATTTTTGTTAGCAACGGCACTAATAAAGCTCACAGAATCATCGGCAGACTCAACTGCACCTCCACGAGTTGTTTTAGTTTTTCCAGAAATTAACTGGTAGAAGCCTTTTGCAAAACCCACGATACCGTTTTGTAAGTAGTAGACGACCAATAAAATCATGAAACCGAAAATACTGAGGCGCCAATCGGCAATACTATTGAGCCAGAATGAGAATATAGCTAAGCCGACAACACCAGTCAGGGGAATCGCCACACGTCTGAACGTGGTTACTTTTTTCGATAAGGCAATACTCGCACCAACCACCACCACTATTGCAATGATAGAAGCAACAATCCTAAATAAATTGATGTCATCTAGCAACTTAGGTAGTAATACGATAATGGCAGCGCCGATTGCAGCACCAAGACGAGATTTACGTCCACCCATGATGATGCCTAACAAGAAGAGGACAGCCAATTCATTGTTATAGGTGTTTGGTGAAATGTATTGCTCTGAATAAGCATACAAACAACCTGCCAAGCCAGCAAAGCCAGCACTAATTACAAATGCAATCACCTTAAAGCGATAAACAGAGACGCCCATACAATCACAAGCAATGGGACTATCACGCAAGGCTTCAAAAGCACGGCCCATTTGTGACTTTACAAAACGATCAACCACAATCAAGGCCAGAATCGTGATGGCAGCAACCACCCAGAAGAACTCGGCCTCAGTCATTGCCGCACCCATAAAACTAGGTTTAGATAACTTGATACCTAGAGGCCCCTCAGTCAACCAAGTCATTTCATTAATGAGGATCTGCGCAATCGTGCCGAATGCCAAGGTCACCATCGCCAAATAAGGTCCAATAACCTTAAGTGCTGGCAAGGCTAATATGCCTCCGAAAATCGCAGTTACCACGATTGATGCTGGAATGCTGGCCCAAATAGGTAAACCAAAATGGATGAACAACACACCTGCAGTGTAGGAACCAATTCCAAATAAGGCTGCATGCCCCAAAGAAACCTGTCCAATGTAACCAACGACGATATCCAAACCAAATAACAAAATGGTGTAAATCAGAATCGTTTCAGTTAAGTGTATGTAGTAAGGGTTATGAATAAATAAGGGCAAGCAAATAAGCGCACCAATTGCAACCAATAGAGGTATATGGGACTTCAATTTCATTATTAAACTTTCTTAATCGCAGATTTGCCAAAGAGACCCGAAGGCTTATATGCCAGCACTATTAATAGCAGGATCAAACCTGGTACATCTTTATAGCCAGTAGAAATATAGAAGCCTGTAGCTGTCTCCACAATTCCTAAAATCAAACCACCCACAATAATTCCCATACCACTAGACAAGCCACCAATAATGGCCACGGCAAAAGCCTTCAGGCCCAAGGCTCCACCCATCGTTGCACCAGTTAATGTCAGCGGTGCAATCAATACACCAGCAAAAGCAGCGGTCAAGGAGGAGAGTGCATAAGAGAAAGTAATAACAGCGCTGGTATTGATACCCATCAAACCAGCAGCGTCGCGATCATTTGCAGTGGCGACGACTGCTTTGCCGTAAATCGTTTTACGGTTAAAAAATTCGACCAGCAACATCATTACTAAAGCGCCAACTACAACCAGAATTTCCATGGGCAGAATATTTGCACCCAAAAAAGTCATTGGCTCCATAGGCAAAGGGGCTGGGAATGGCAATGCATCACGCCCCCAAATATTTTCAGCAACGTTCTTAAAAATGATGCCAAGGGCAATAGTCGACATAATCCAACCGAACTCAGACTTGATTTTGATCGCAGGGCGTACACCAATGAGTTCAACGAATCCACCTTGCAACATACCAAATAAACATACCACTGGGATCATGAGCCAATAGTTCATTCCCAAAGTATCTACACAAGTAAGACCAACCAAGGCGCCCAACATCAAGGCCTCACCCTGACCAAAGTTCAAAGTGCCAGATGTGGAAAATGTCAGCTGAAAGCCAAACGCAATGACCGCATAGATCATGCCTACAGCAATACCGCTTGAAAGAATCTGTGCGAAAAGTTCCATGGTGTTGCCTTAAAAATACTAAAACTGTTTTATTGAGGAATCCAACATTGTAAGCAAGACGCCGCTTTGGGGCGGCGTCTTGTTATTTCTAATCATGCAGCACGGAATACATACTGAAATCCGCCCGCCTGTTGCACTTAAATTGCTTACTTTTTCTTAGTGCCTTTAATTGCATCTTCAGCATTCAAGAACTCAACACGGCCATTCTCTACAACCCCCATCACTACATCTTTTGCCTCAATTGCTTCATGATCGGTTTTGCTAAACGGCTTGTTATAAGTCATCACGACGCCGTCAATGGGTGCATTTAAGCTCTCAAGAGCTGCCAAAATCTTTGGCCCCTCTGTGCCGCCAGCTTGCTTCATCGCTGCAGCCAAGATATATACCGAGTCATATCCTTGAGCCGCTGAAACCGGTGAAGCGATGATGCCATTCTTAGGTTTGAACTCTTTCAGGTAAGCATCCACAAATGCCTTACGCTTTGGAGTTGTAGCAGGCTGTTGAATGAAGGTTTCTGGCATTGTTGCACCATTACCATTTTTGCCAGAGGTATCAATAAAGCTAGCCATAGACAATGTCCAGCTACCGATCAATGGTTTCTTCCAGCCTAACTTACCCATACCGTTAGCAATTTGCGCCAACTCTGGGCCAATCGCATAAGTCAAGACTACCTCTGCACCAGCATTCTTTGCCTTGAGCAATTGGGATGTCATATCAACGTCACCGATATTGAATTTCTCAACAGCTACAGGAGTTACACCATAGGTTTTCAAAGCCTTTTCCATATCTTCACGACCAAGCTGGCCATAGTTTGTGGAGTCAGCCAAAATTGCCACTTTCTTCAAGCCGCGTTTTTCAACAGCCTCTTTAGCAATCATTGGCGCTTGAATATTGTCAGCAGCTGAAGTACGAACAATATAGTTTTCTGGTGCATTTGGGAATTGATTGGTAATCAAAGAACCCGTCGCAACGTTATTGATCACTGGAATCTTAGCGTCTTGGAAAAAACGTTGGGAAGCCAAAGCAACACCAGTATTAATGTAGCCAAGAGCAGCAGTCACTTTTTCATTATTAATTAACTCTTGTGCAATTTGCACACCGCGTTCGTTTTTAGCTTCATCATCGCGCTCAACCAAAACAATCATGTTGCCGTTAACACCGCCAGCAGCATTGATTTCTTTAGTAGCAAGACGTACACCATCACGCATACTCACACCCATTGAGGATGAGCCGCCTGTGTAAGGGCCAATAACACCAACTTTGATATCGGCAGCGTATGCGCCCGATGCGAACATTGCAGTAGCAACTACCGCAAAAATGTGACGACGGATATTCATAAAGTCTCCATGACTAAAGTTACTCATTAAATAAATGCTTTTTTATTGGTAATACTTGCAACGAATAGCTATCTTACTGTTAATGCAGTGGCAAAAAAAGGGTTTTGTATTAGGGTTTTACATTAGCCATAAGCCTTAAGGGGCATACCTTCTTAGCCTGCCTTCAATCGTTGGCCAGAATAAATTGACAACTAGGCCAGCAATCACCAGTCCGGCAGCGACAATCTTCCAGGCTGGCAATGGCTCGCTTAAAAAGAAGGCAGATGCTCCCATCCCAAAAATGGGTACCAATAATGGTGCAGGCGCTACTACGGCTGCAGGGTGCTTAGAGAGCAACCAACCCCACGCAGCATAACCAAACAAGGTATTTCCCCAGGATTGCCACAAGACGCCCGCCCATGCGCCTAGGGATGCAGAGGCAATGCTGCCCTGTATTTGCGTCCAACCACCCTCGAAAACCAAGGAAAGCAACAGCAGAGGTGGGATTGAGAAAGCGCTTGCCCAGACTACATAAGAGAGCATATTGATATTGCCAGCCTGACGGCTCACCGTATTGGCAGCGCCCCAAGAAAGTCCAGCAAATACCACGAGGGCCAAGCCCAGAAAGGTTGTGGTCGCATCTGTGTGCAGTGCAATAATTAGTAAACCAACCATGGCTACCATCAAAGAAACTACTTGATACAAGCGAAGACGTTCTTTAGCAAAAAACATGGCAAAGCCAACTGTAAAAAATACTTGGGTCTGCACAACTAAGGAGGCTAAACCTGGTGAAATTTGACTATTGACAGCGTAATACATCACCCCAAACTGCCCCAATCCGGTCATCAAGCCATAACAGCACAAATTCCAAAAAGAGGCTTTTGGCCTGGGCATAAAGAAAGCCATAGGCAATAAGGCAAAAATATACCGCAATGCAGCAAGTAAAAATGGGGGGAAGACTCCCAAACAATTTTTAATCACAACAAAATTGGTGCCCCATACCGCTACGATTGCTAAAGCCAATAACAGATGACTGAGAGGTAAATGCGGATTTTTATGGGGACTATGCACCAGTGAGCAATTCGGCTACGCGTTGGGCAATCATCATCGTGGGTGCTGCAGTATTACCAGAAGTAATTGTCGGCATTGCAGAAGCATCCACTACACGTAGATGATGAATGCCCCTCACGCGCAACTCAGAATCTAATACCGCCATCGGATCTTCAGCACGACCCATTTTGCAAGTCCCTACAGGATGAAAGATAGTAGTACCAATATCACCTGCAGCTTTGATAAGCTCTTCATCACTTTGATATTGTTTCCCTGGTTTGTATTCGTCAGGCAGATAAGGCTGCAAAGCAGCACTTTCAACAATCTTGCGAGTCAGTCGCAAAGACTCTACAGCGACCTTGCGATCCTCTTCTGTAGATAAATAATTTGGACTAATCAGCGGAGGTGCTTCAGGATCGATGGAATGAATGTGCACACTGCCACGAGAGGTCGGACGTACATTGCATACGCTAGCGGTAAAAGCATTGAAGGAATGCAAATCCTCACCAAACTTTTCTAAAGAGAGTGGTTGTACGTGATATTCCAAGTTAGCGCTCTTTTGCTCTGAAGAGCTATACGCAAATGCACCCAACTGTGATGGTGCCATCGACATGGGGCCAGAACGTTTCAATAAATACTCAAGACCAATCATCATCTTGCCAAATAAAGTGTTGGCGGTAGTATTCAGTGTCTTGATACCATTCACTTTATAGATCATGCGCAGTTGTAAATGGTCTTGTAAGTTTTCACCAACCCCTGGTAAATCAGCCATCACAGAGATGCCAAGCTTTTCTAAATGGGCTGCAGCACCAACACCTGAGCGCTCTAAGATTTGTACACTACCGATAGAGCCCGCAGTCAATAACACTTCACCGCCTTGATCAACGGCACACAAGGCCTCAGATGCAAGACCATCTTCAAGATACTCAACACCGTAGCAACGTTTACTGAGTGGATCAATCTTGAGCTTGGTCACCATTGCCTCAGTAATCACGGTGAGGTTACTACGCTTCCTGGCATCGCTCAAGAATGCTTTAGCAGTATTCAGACGCCAACCAGCACGTTGGCTCACATCAAAATAGCCCACACCAAAGTTATCGCCACAATTAAAGTCATCTGATGCAGGAATGCCAGCCTCGACTGCTGCTTGCCTAAATACATCCATGATGGGCCAACGTAAACGTTGTTTAGAAACAGTCCACTCACCACCCTTGCCATGCCACTCATTAGCAGTGCCGTGGTAATCCTCAAATTGCTTGTAACGCTTGAGGGAATTTTTCCAAGACCAAGCTGCGTCGCCAGTGGCGGTAACCCAAGAGTCATAGTCGCCAGCTTGGCCACGCATATAAATCATGCCGTTAATTGATGAGCATCCACCTAGCACCCTACCTCGGGGGTAAAGCAGTGATCGGCCGTTTAAACCTGCTTCATTACCAGTTCGGAAGCGCCAATCGGCTCGAGGGTTATCAATGCAATACAAATAACCCACCGGAATATGAATCCAAATGTAGTTATCGTTCTTACCCGCCTCAATCAATAGCACCCGCTTATGAGGATTTTCTGTCAAGCGCTTAGCCAGCAAACATCCTGCGCTGCCCGCCCCAATGATGATGTAGTCGTAGGTATTGCTTTGGCTTACTTGAGTCATGTCTTTATTTTTACGAATATCTATATATTGCACCCTATTATTTACCAACTTTTCCTCTCTTGAAGAAATTTGGCAATTAGGCTAGAAACTATCAATACCCGTCTAAAATAAACCCATGCACGTCAATGAAAAGAATCGTACCCCCAAGAAGGAAGACCCCGATGCGGGGCCAAGCAAGTCTGAGCTAAAGCGCCAAATGACTGAGCGCCAAAAGTTGGCAGAAGTACTGGCCGCACTCAGTAGCGATGGGCTCAAAAGCATCCCGATGGATGAGGCTATCAAGACTGCTATTGCGGAAACGCCCAAGATTAAGAGTTTTGAGGCGATTCGTCGCCATAAACAATACTTAGGCAAACTCATGCGCTTTTTAAATGAAGAAGAGTTAGAGACGATTCAGAAACGCTTAGACGCCATTCAAGGGGTCAGCAAGGCCGAAACTGCCAAACTCCACTTTCTAGAAAACTATCGTGATAAGTTAGTAAGCAATGATGAGGCCTTTACCAAACTCATTGAGCAGTTTCCTGACATGGACATTCAGAATATGCGCACGCTCATTCGCAATGCCCGTAGAGAAAAAGAGCAAAACAAACCACCTAAGGCCTATCGAGAAATTTTTCGCGTCTTAAAAGATTTGGGGTTGTAACAATTACAGCTTGAAGTGACGCGATGGCACTTCCACTAAACGATATAAATAATTTGCCGCAATCCAACTGGCTGCCAAAGCAAGCAACATCATTGCTAGCGCTAGCATGCCATTATGTTGCTGGTTCATACCCCAAGCAATATAAATTGTATTGGCCAGCAAGATAGAAGAGAAGTGCAGTAAAAAAGCGCAATACGATCTTCGACTTCCCCACAAAATGGCATTGACTACTTTATGAGGCTTGATATGTTTCTGGTCTTTATAGGCATAGTCACCCCAGAGTATTAATATAAGCGCCACTAGGTAGGCCAAAATATTTCTGATCCAGAGCTGATGAAAGCTCGCGGCCAAAATGACTAAACCAATGAGTGCGATAAAAAGTGTTGCTAGGCGATTGACTGTTGGATCAGAATAATTTTTTGCCAACTGCGCCAATACTCCTAAGCCATAAGAGCCTATAAAGTAAATGAAGTAATTGTCATAATCGCTCAAGCGATTGAAATACAGCAATGAAGCCACGATCAACATCGTAGAAACCCAGATCAAAGATCGAAAGCTAGGGAACACTCCCAACATGATGGCGAGCACTGCGTAGAGTTGCCAATCAATCGCCACATACCAAGCGCCGGCAGAAATCGAATCTAAACCTAGGACGCCTTGCAAAAAGAATAGGTGTGCTAAAAACTGACCCAAGGTTTCTGATTCACCAACAAATTCATCTTGTACCCAGAACCGGGCTACCCAGGCACAAACAAGCGTCACCAGCAAGGCAACGACATATGGAGCGCAGAGTCGTAAGTAACGATTCAAAATCAGTTTGAGTGCCGTGCGTGGATTTTGAATATCCCGTGTATGCGTCAAAGATTGGGCGGCTAAGTAACCACCCATCACTAAGAATATTTGTACCGCATAGCGCCCATACTCAAATAAGCAAGTCATTACTTGAGGTAATAATAGTCGCGCATCTTCCGCCATCTGCCCGTAACTAGAGAGATGATGAAGAATGATTAATGAGGCAGCAAAAGCCTTTAAAAAATCAATGAGTAAAAAATGGTTTTTTGACTGCAATCAAGCGACTTAAGTAAGAAACTAATTGAGGGATGCAGCGTAGGCGGCCAGTGATTCTACATCCTCATCACTCAAACTGCGAGCGGCACTGCCCATAGTGCCATCCATATCGATACGGGCACCAGAGCGGATATTTTTTAATTGGGTTGTGACATATTCAGGCGATTGGCCAGCTAAGCGTGCAATGTGCTTTTGCCCCTGTAATTGGGGTCCATGACAAGAATTGCAATATTGAGTATTCGCAATTTGCTGACCCTTAGCTATCTTATCGGCATTACCAGACTTGGCTGGTGGCGGTGGCAATGCTGAGTAGTAAGCAGCAATATCTCGCATATCCTGATCGCTTAAGACCATAGTGATTGCTTCCATCCCCCCACCCTTACGTTGCTGACCCCGAAACTGAATCAACTGATAGGTAATGGATAAAGGCGGCTGGGCTGCTAGATTCGGAATATCAGATGAGATAGCAAGACCGTTTTCACTATGGCAAACAAAACACGTTTGCGCTTTAGCTTTTCCAGCAATGGGGTCAGGTGGAGCGGCATTCACCACCACACTCACTAAAAGAGCATTAAAAAAGGCCACCACGAGGATGGCCTTCGTTTCAAACATCAACTTCATTTTACGTAAGACACGCGGAAGATAGCACCTGTTTCATCATCTGATACGAGCATGGATCCATCCTTGAGCACTTGTACGTCTACTGGGCGACCCCAGAAGTTTTCACCCTCTAACCAACCAGTAATAAATGGTTCAGACTTCACAACATTATTCTTGGAGTCAAGTACAACGCGCACCACATCATAGCCAACGCGCTTGGTTTTATTCCAAGAGCCGTGCTCTGCAATGAAGATGTTGCCTTTGTACTCAGCTGGGAATTGTTTGCCATTGTAAAAACGCATACCCAATGCAGCAACGTGAGCGCCGAGGTTATAAACAGGCTTATCAAACTCATCACATGATCGGCCTTTACCAAACTCTGGATCTAAGAAGTCGCCTTGATGACAGAACGGATAGCCAAAGTTCATGCCTTTGGGACGCACTAAGCGATTCAAGGTATCGCCTGGCTTATCTTCGGCAGCCCAGTCGCGGCCATTATTGGTAAACCAGAGTTCTTTGCTGCCAGGCTGAAAGTCCATGCCAACGCTATTCCGAACACCAGTAGCAACGTACTCCAAGATATTGGTTTTCAAATTCAAACGCACAATTGCTGCATGCGTAGAAGGTGGTACAACGATGTTAGCCGGTGTACCGATTTGGAAATATAAGTACTGACCATCTGGACTCAACTTCATAAATTTCCAGCCATGTGGCTCGTCTTTAGGAAGTGCATCGAACACCACGACAGGTGTAGGTGGATTATCTAAATTTTGTTCAATGTTGTCGTAACGAATAATGCGTGAGAGCTCAGCAACATAGAGCGAACCATTACTAAACACCACACCATTAGGGCGATGCAAACCTTTTGCAATCGTTTTTACTTCACGCTTGCCATCTTTAGTTACAACGGCATAGACATTGCCGGTAAAGCGTGTGCCAACAAACACGGTACCACTTGGGGCTTCAGTCATCGAGCGGCCATTCGGCATGCCCGATGCCCAGAGTTCAATCTTGAAGCCGGCAGGAACTTTCAACTTACTGACGGGAATCTCATCAGCTGGCATTGCAGAAATCCCCGGGGGATTTGGTGCCAACGCAGGATTCATCCCATCAGCGGCGCGACCTTGCGCCCAGGTTGCTGGAATAGCCGGGGTAGCAGCTGGAGCTTGGGCAGTTGCTAAGCTAGCTACAGCCATGCCAGCAGCAAACATCAGCGAATGAATTGTTTTCAACTTCATTGATAAATCTCCCTGTAGTTTTTTGTTTTTTATATATTGGTGCGATATTCAAGATTCTTTTTGCACCATCGCCACAATCCTAAAGCATTTTTATTAAATTAGCGTGAAACTAAGTTTGTGATGCAGTGCATCAAAAATTGATCCTCATCCCCACCGAAATGGCTTGTGGCATACCCGCTTGATAAGCAGTAGCCGCTGAAGCAATATTAAAGGTGACGTACTGACGGTTAAATAAGTTCACTACCGATGCAAACACTGCAGCTTGAGGCGTAACCTGATAGTTAGCTTTAAGACCAACTACTGCATAAGCGGGTAACGGCAAAGAGCCTGTGGACATCCAAGAATTTCCAACATAACGAACTGTAGTCGTCAAGCTTGCCTGAGGAACCGGGTAATAAGTTAACCCAGCGTTCGCCATGTTTTTAGGGACACCACCAACCTGCGTATTGATTGGGTCAGTTGTTGCACTCCATGTCAGCACTGTTCTGGTGAAGCTATAACCACCATCTAATGCCCACTGAGAATTAATGTCATGGTGATACTGAAACTCCAGACCACGACTTAATAAATTTTGTTGGTTGGTGTAATAACTAACATTAGTATAACCAGCAGTTTTACTGGTAGATTGACATCCCGTTACGATCGAAATCCCAGAAGCACTACAAAGCCCACTAGCAAAAGCCCAGTCAGCTGTAGTGATTTTGTAACTTGTAATGGCATTTTGTATGTAGTTATTAAATGCGGTGAGTTGTGCAAAGCCACCGCTCCAACGATAGTCCGTGCCCACCTCGTAACCCGTCATTGTCTCTGGCGTTAAATTAGGATTGGCTATCGAGTAACCCGTTGTGGTGTTCCCATAGCTACGCAAGGTGTTGTTCATGCTAGGTGCATGAAACGCTTGGTAAGCAGCACTCCGCAAATCCCAATCCTCACTCGCCTTATACAAAAGGCCTAGAGATGGGCTTAGTTGTGTCTTACTCTGATTTGGAATGGCTTGATACACAGGGTTAGCGCCACTAGATCCAGCGTTATACAAGGTCGGAATTTGACTGTTCCAAGAATCTACTCGCGCCCCTAAAGTTGCTTCCAACGGAATAGCTGTAGCCCTTGATTTAAGCTGCCCCAATAGACCATAAAAATTTTGTTGACCTTGCGCGTAATTCACAGAATCAACTGCGCCGGTGCCGGTTGAGGCGAGATTATTAGTTTGATTAGATGCCGAAATATTTCTTGCATCAATACCCAGAATATATTGATCAACACCGAAAGACTTTAGATCATGCGTGTACTGAGCGGAAGCGCCAAGCGTCGAATAAGGATCAGTGTAATTGGCATTAATGTATGGATTTTTGGGTGATGTAGTGAAATTATCAGCAGTTTGTTTATAAAAGTTTGTTGATTGATAGAAAATATTCACTTGGGCTTTCTTATCAACATCTAAGCGAGTGGTAGATCCAGCTGCAATATCAGCAGTTTGAATGAGGTTCCTTGCAATCGCATAGTTATTACTTAAATCAGCCATCGTGCTATAGCCCATGCGCAAGAAAGCATTGGTATCTGCAGTAGGCTTAAAGTAATTTTGCAATCTGACATTAGAATTCTTAACGGCATCAGTGCCCATGCCGTTTTTAATATTGCTCGGTGACCCCGGTGAAATCGTAGCGTAGTTCTGAAAACCCTCACTAGAAAAGTAATCCGCAGAGAAGCGCATTTGCAAAGCATCTGATGCAACAATATCTTTAGATGCGGCAACGTTACCAGTAGCAAATGATCCATAGCTTGCTGATACCTCTTGCGAACTATTTTTAGGCGTTTTCGTGTTGATATTAATGACACCACCCATACCGTAGTTGCCATACAGGCTAGATACCCCACCGCGCACAAATTCAACAGACTCAATCGATGACATAGGAACTAGATTCCATTGCACCGTACCGTAGAAAGCATCATTCGCTGGCAAGCCATCAATTAATACTAGCGTGCGTCCATATCCCAAGCCTCGCACGTTAATACTTTGACCTGTCGGATCCTTTTGGTAATAGGGCACATCATTTAAGAAAACACCGGGCACATTTTTTAATACCTGATCAATGGTTTGATCGGGTGATGACTCAAGCATCTCTTTTGTCAGAATGGTTGTATTGAGCGACATTTGATCTAAAGGGGTATCAGAGCGAGTGGCATTGACCACTACATCATTGAGCTTTTGATCATAGTTTGGAGGTGGCGCAATTTGCGCCCAAGACACCACCGATGGCCCGAGCAGGAGGAGGGCAAGGCTACGCATATCTACTCTTACCAATTGAAGGAACATTAATTCTGGTGAATGCTAGAACTACTTAGATTTGGCTTTACCCATCAAAGAGGCTAGCAAAGGATTTGCATTGACTAGCTCTTTTTTGGTTTTAACGGCATCAGCTCCACCAGGCTTAGCAGCCTTCACAGAATTTTTCAGCCGTTGGGCAGTTGCTAAGCCTAGATTTTTATATAAGTCGGTTTTTTTCATTGCTATCGATTGATGATGGGTCTACAAAAATGCTTTTTCAGCATTACTTATTCTTCATGAGGTTGCGTGCAGCGAATCCCAAGAACAGTAAGGACCATCCCTGCAAGAGAAGTTCAATTGCAATCAATAATCCCGGTAACCACAAGCTAGATGCTGGGTAGCCATTCATGATCAACACGCCCATCAAGATAGAAATGGCTGATGACAACACTAACCAAAACCATTCACGGAAATGACGATGCTGGAATGCAGAAACTAAACGCAAGAACCCAGTGATAAAAAAGATAGCGGCAAGCCATAGGGTAATCGCTTCTAATGCTGGAATTGGAAATGCCCAAGTAAAAAGGCCGGCGGCAATATACAAGATTGCTAGTACTACTTGAATGCCAACACTCTTCCATCCATGGGATTTCATTGCGTGCGCAAACTGCAATGCTCCGCCAATCACCAAGAATGCACCCAATACATTAATTGTCACAAATGAGAACAGCACTTGCCCAGCCACTCCAATCATGCCCAAGACAATAAACAATATACCTAAGCCAATCAGTGCCCCTGGCGCTTTAGCAGCCGCACCTAGTACAGCCGTACGAATTTCTTGCAACTGAGCTACCGATAACTGGGAATTATTTTCTGACATGTTGACCCCTTATATAGTGTTGTCTACTGTATCAATAAATTCTCGAACAGTCCGATTAAATACTTCTGGCTGCTCAATATTGGATAAATGAGCCGCCTCTTCCAAAATAACCATCTTTGATCCATCAATCATGCGGTTAAGCACAATGGCTTGATCCACTGTACAGGCTGGATCTTGGCGCCCCGTCAAAATGAGAGTTGGTGCTTTAATTTTCAATAGCATGGTGGTCTGCGCCATATCGCGTACTGCACTAGCACAGCCAATATAGCCTTCTAATTCTGTACCCAAAATCATTTGGCGCACTTTGGCGATATCTTGCGGTGCACGCTCAATAAAAGGGGCTGTAAACCACCGCTTAATCGTGCCATCTACTAAACCGGGAATGCCATCCTTGCGTGCAATCTCAAAACGCTCTTCCCACAAATTACGCGGAGGCATTTCACTAGCGGTGTCACATAAAGAAAGTGAATGCACACGCTCTGGATAACGCGCACCCAATTGTTGACCAATCATGCCGCCCATCGATAAGCCAATGAAATGAACTTTATCAATTTTCAGAGCATCTAATAGTGCAACAGCATCATCAGCCAATTGCGCAATACTATACGAGCCAGGTGTCGTTTGTGACCCACCATGGCCACGCTTGTCATAACGCAATACACGATAGCGATCAGCCAAAGCTGGCACATTCCAATCCCACATGCTGGAGTCTGACATTAGGCTATTCGCCATCAAAATGACATGACCGTCTTCAGGACCATCAAATCGATAAGCTACCTCTAAGCCATTCACCTTAATCGTATTCTGAACTTGTTTGCTACTTGTCTGGTTCATGCATCGCTACCTTGTATTTTTGGTTCTATTTTTAGTTTTAGTTTTAATTTACTGCTTGTACCTCATTAGGTGTTTGTCTTACACCTACAAACCCCAAGAGCGTGGTAGATTATCTAACGAAACTATAAAAAATATTTAGGAGACATCATGAACAAGCAAAAATATGCCCCTCGCCTTCTCCTAGCTTTATTGGCAATAAGTCTAACGACGTTGACTGGTTTGGCGAGTGCCCAAATCTATCCTAACCATACTGTCAGAATGGTGGTGCCTCTGACTACTGGGTCTGGCGCTGATATTGCTGGCAGAGTGGTTGCAAAAAGTCTGACTGATACCTGGAAGCAACCCGTTATCGTTGAAAACCGCCCTGGAGCTGGTGG
>CAIMXN010000048.1 GCA_903845455.1 uncultured beta proteobacterium
AGCTTGAAATTAAGGCTATCGAAGTCTCTATGGATAGCCATCCACACCCTGAATGCCCAGAAGTGATTCCCCCGATGGATGCTTTAATTGGTGCTCGATTAGGTAAGGGCTGGCGCAAAGTCATTGATGCACACCTTGGTGATATTAAAGGTTGCACCCACTTACGTGAGCTACTAGCCAACATTGGAACTGCAGCCTACCAATCTATTCCGGGTGCACTATTTGACAAAGATGAAAATAAACCGCCCCTGTATTTAGGTCAATGTAAATCTTGGGACTTTGATGGCCCTGTGGTGATGCGTCAATACCCCAAGTTCTATCAGTGGAAACCGACAAAAAAACTGGGGCTTACTTAAATTCACCGCGATAAATACTGAGTGGCCCGCTAGCCTGTTGCACTGGCATCACTTCCAATACATTGATATTGATATGACTTGGTAAAGTAGCTGACCAAAAAATAGTCTCGGCGATATCATCTGCACTCAAAGCCTTGACGCCGTTATAAACATTCTTTGCCTTACCATCATCACCCTTAAAGCGCACATTAGAAAATTCTGTTCCAGCACACATGCCTGGTTCGACGCATGTCACGCGAACTGGCGTACCAAGCAAATCTGCTCGTAAGTTCAAGCTAAATTGTTTTACAAAAGCCTTAGTACCGCCATAAACATTACCGCCTGGATAAGGGTAATTTGCTGCAACAGAGCCTAAATTAATCACATGACCACGCTTGCGCTCAACCATACCCGGCAAAAATGCACGTGTCATATGCACGAGGCCTTTGATATTGGTATCAATCATGCGGTCCCAATCAGAAAGTACTGCTTGATGGGCTGGTTCAAGACCTAAAGCAAGACCTGCGTTATTTACCAACACGCTGACATTAGAAAATTCAGGAGGCAAAGTAGTAGCTAACTGGTCAACCTTAGCGCTATCACAAACATCTACAGCCAAGGTGAGTAATTTTTTTTGCTGTTCAGCAGGTAGTGATGTTTTTAAAGCTTCAAGGCGCTCTGTTCTGCGGCCTAGGGCAATGACTTTATGGCCATGAGCGAGAAAGCGACGTGCAGTTGCTTCACCAAAGCCAGCCGTGGCACCGGTTACTAAAACGGTATGTTCCATTGTGATTCCTTCAATTAAATATTCTTAAAGCACTTGTTAGGCCAACTCTTAATCAAGATTGACTAGATGATTATCTTGAATCTGAGCAGCATTCGCTTTCACTAGGGCTTGTGGTAACCATTTCATAAACTCACTCATCTCCAGATTGAGCTGCTTGGCCGCATGAGCAAGTGCAGGTGTAGTAGAGATCCACTCAAAGACTTTCGTCATTTCCATGCTACGCCATTCTAATAGCTTGTACTTCAGTAAGACTTTAGCTCCATGGCAGGCATTGCGATCAGGGTCTGATGCAAGATAATCAAGCCTTGAACGCGCTACACCTAAGGCTGCAGCAGCATCCGTAAAAGGCTTGCCGTGACCAGGAATTACTACATCAATCTGCAGACTTTCAATTAAATCTAAAGTCTGGGCAACCTCTTCAAACCCGCTCTCGCCCCACAACTCTGGAAATATCACACCAAAACCATCTTCCCACAAAGCGTCAGCTGAAATTAAGATACGATGATCTGCTTGATACAACATGACAGAATGCGTGTGGTGCCCCGGTGCTGCTAAGATCTGCCAGACGTAATGCCCTAGGGTAATTTCATGTCCAGGGGTTAAGAGATGGGTATGTAAAAACCGTGGGCAGTCCTGCCCTAGAGTGCGGTAACCTAGTACATCCTCATCCCAAGTCTGCACTGCGGCGTCTTCCGCGCTAGGAATATAAATCTGCGGATGATAAGCTTTAGACAAAGCCGCATTACCGCCACAATGGTCCGAATGGAGGTGGGTATTCACAACCTTACTGAGCGTTGGCAGGTCATGCTTTAGTAAGGCATTTTTTACTAACTCTACCGTGAGATTTTGATGGGCGCAATAACCCGTATCCACCAGCGACACATCGCCATCACCGTAGAGAAATATATTGTTAGCAGATAACCAGCCTCTTTCGAAGACTTCAATTCCGGACGGCAAAGAAAGTTGGCTCACGCTGATCATCTTCAATTACTGCTGCAATGTTTTTTCTAACTTACGGACATCAAATTGTTGTTGCTGCAAACGACTCAGTAACTCGTCATACACCTTTGGGTCTATCTGGGGGGTTCTCGATAAGACCCAAAGGTAGTCTCGTTTCGGATCACTAACCGCTGCGACTTGATATTGCGCATCTAAATCAATGACCCAGTAGTCACCCCAAACCATGGGCAAGAATGAAAGCCACTCTGGGGCAAAGCGTACTTCTAACTTAGGAGAGTCTTTAGCCCCAATCTGCTTTGCAGTTCCCTCTGCTTGAGAAATTTCGTTGCTCGCAGTCTTGCAACTATTTAGCACCTGCAGATTACTATCACTCTTTAGCGAATACACTGCCTTAGTATTGCTCACACACTTCTTTTGAAACCAATTCGGAAATTTAGCAATTTCATACCAAACCCCTAAGTAACGAGGTACATCCAGAGAAGCAATAGTCTTAACGGGTATGTTTACCGTAGTAGTTTGACCGTATACAGTAGTTTGAATGAGTAATGCAGAACCAATCAATACTAGATTTGCAAATTTGAATAATGAGATTTTCATCTAACCTTATTTGAGACTAAGCCGACTTCTAATCATAGGAATCCTACAGCACAAGAGTAATCCTATGACAGCTGCATATATAGAGACTGTCTGGAGGTCGTTCTTGCCAGCTTTATGCCACCAGTAATGAAGAATCACGCTACAGGCGATGACATAAACGAGGCGGTGTAGTTGAGCCCAATATCTGCCCAATTTTCTTTGCATCCAATGATTAGAAGTCATTGCAAGTGGAGTCATCAAAACCAGACTCATAAAGCCCATGGTAATAAATGGCCTCTTGATGATATCTTTCATCATCGCCGCTAAATCAAAGTTTTGATCTAGCCATAACCAAATCGCAAAATGCATTGCCGCGTAAAAAAAAGTAAATAGCCCAAGCATTCTGCGAATTTTGATCCACAATACGGAGCCTGTAAGCAAGCGTAATGGCGTCATTGCTAAAGTAGTACAAAGTAAGACCAAAGCCCATGTTCCTGTTGATCTCGTAATGAACTCAATAGGATTGGCCCCAAGACCATCAGTCATGCCAAGCCAGATTAAACGATCTAAAGGTAAGAGCGCCAGCAGAAAAATAATCACCTTCATGAAATAGCGCTTAATAGTATTTCTTGAGATCCATACCTGCGTACATGCTTGCGACTTGATCACCATAACCGTTAAACATTTCTGTTTTGATTTTAGGTGCAAATACGCCTTTGTTTTCAGCGATACGACGCTCGGTTGCCTGACTCCAGCGAGGGTGATCTACCAATGGATTGACGTTGGAGTAAAAACCATACTCGCGAGCGTCGAACTGGCTCCAGCTGGTTTTTGGCATCTCTTCAGTCAGTCGAATTTTCACAATAGACTTAGCGCTCTTAAACCCATACTTCCATGGGACCACGAGACGCACAGGTGCGCCATTCTGCTTTGGCAAAACCTCTCCATACAAACCAAAAGTCAGTAAGGTCAATGGATTCATCGCCTCATCCAACCGTAAACCTTCTCGATAAGGCCACTCCAGAATATTGCTTTTAACCCCAGGCATTTGCTTGCGGTCAGCTAAAGAAATAAACTCAACATACTTGGCAGAGCCCAGTGGCTCGACCTTATTCAATAGCTTGGATAAAGAATAGCCATCCCAAGGAATGACCATCGACCAACCCTCTACACAACGCATTCTGTAAATACGCTCTTCCATGGGTGCCAGCTTTAGTAAGGCATCGATATCCAAGGTCACTGGTTTTTTGACGAGGCCTTCGATCGATACCGTCCATGGTCTAGTTTGCAAAGTACCAGCATTGGCAAAAGGATCTGATTTATCTGTACCGAACTCATAAAAATTGTTATAGGTGGTGACGTTCTTATAGCCACTTAACTCATCCTTCACCACGTATGTGGAATTTAGAGTAGCAGCAAGCTTATCTGGATTTGCCGCCAATGCCTCACGAGAGAACCAAGGTGCTAATGCCAGGCCAAAGCTGCCGGCAGCGGCCGCTTTAATCAGCTCACGACGACCCTCAAAGACATTTTTGGGGGTGATATCACTTGGAAAAATTGTATTGTCTATATAGCCCATGGGGATACCTTTAGCCCTTTTCTCAAAGAAATTCTAAACTAAGCTCATTCTCCTACTCTTATGGATTTAGTGCAGAAGTGGCAATTACCCGCCTTTACAGCAACAAAAAAGGCAAACCTCACGGCTTGCCTTTTTTATTTAGCGAACTTTAGCTGCTTAGACTGCTACTGCTTTTAATATTGCGTTTAATGTAGCGCTTGGTCGCATTACGGCTTCACATTTTTCTGGATTAGCCATAAAGTAACCGCCAATATCCGCTGGCTTACCTTGCACCGCTTTCATTTCTGCAGCAATCTTCTGCTCATTCTCAAGCAAGGATTTAGCCAGAGGGACAAAATACGCCTGTAATTCTTTGTCCTCTGTTTGAGCAGCCAAAGCCTCGGCCCAGTACATCGCCAAGTAGAACTGGCTACCGCGGTTATCTAATTCGCCAGTACGTGGTGAAGGTGACTTATTGTTATCTAACAATTTACCAGTCGCTTCATCCAATGTACGCGCTAGGATCTTCACTTTGACATTACCAGTCTTATCACCAATATCCTCGAGTGATACCGCTAAAGCCAAGAACTCACCCAGTGAATCCCAGCGCAAATGATTTTCTTCGACCAACTGTTGAACGTGTTTAGGAGCGGAGCCACCAGCACCAGTTTCAAAAAGTCCGCCGCCAGCCATCAATGGCACGATTGATAACATCTTTGCACTAGTACCCAACTCCATAATGGGGAACAAGTCGGTAAGGTAATCGCGCAAGATATTGCCAGTGACAGAGATAGTGTCTTTGCCACGTATTACACGCTCTAAGGTATAGCGCATTGCACGGGTCTGAGACATGATCTGAATATCAACATCTTTAAGGTCGTAATCTTTTAGATAGGTATTTACCTTCTTAATCAACTCAGCCTCGTGTGGACGGTACTCATCCAACCAAAACACCGCAGGAGTATTAGAGAGGCGCGCACGATTCACCGCCAGTTTTACCCAGTCACGAATCGGTGCATCTTTCGCTTGGCACATACGCCAGATATCACCTTCTTCAACATGTTGCTCGAGCAAGACAGTGCCGTCATCAGCAACAATCCGGGCTACGCCAGCTTCTGGAATCTCAAAAGTCTTATCGTGCGAACCGTACTCTTCCGCTTGTTGAGCCATCAAGCCCACATTTGGAACAGTACCCATGGTGGTTGGATCGAAGTTACCGTGGGTCTTACAGAAATTAATAATCTCTTGATAGATACGAGCAAAGGTACTTTCTGGAATCACCGCCTTGGTGTCATGTAAACGACCATCAGCTCCCCACATCTTGCCACCAACCCGAATCATGGCAGGCATCGATGCATCTACGATCACATCACTGGGGGAATGCAAGTTAGTAATGCCTTTTGCTGAATCCACCATTGCTAAAGCTGGGCGATGCTCGTGACATGCGTGCAAGTCTTGGATGATTTCTTCGCGTTTAGATTCTGGCAAATTTTTAATCTTGTCATATAAGCTACTCATGCCATTGTTTGGGTTAACGCCCAACTCTTCAAACAACTTTGCATGCTTCGCAAAAGCATCTTTGTAGAAAATCTTTACCGCGTGACCAAACACGATGGGGTGCGACACCTTCATCATGGTTGCTTTGACATG
The DNA here is from genome assembly GCA_903845455.1 of uncultured beta proteobacterium. Lineage (GTDB taxonomy): Bacteria > Pseudomonadota > Gammaproteobacteria > Burkholderiales > Burkholderiaceae > Polynucleobacter. Next base: position 5,867 of record CAIMXN010000048.1, read on the forward strand.
CAAAGAAAGCATCATTCCGCTTTTATAGGCATCTTCGATTTCTTTTTCATAGAAGTCACAAAGCGCTTTCTTGCTCATGTACATACTGTCGATAATTTCACCGACAAGTAATGAAGTCTTGGGTTTAAACACAATGGTTTTGCCACTTTTAGTCACCAAGTCCATCTTGACATCACAAGCGCGATCCATCGTGATTGACTTCTCACCTGCATAAAAGTCTCCGCCATGCATATGGGAAACGTGAGTACGGGAAGCTTGACTCCACTCGCCCATGGAGTGAGGATTCTTGCGTGCGTATCGCTTTACAGCAGGGGGTGCACGGCGATCAGAGTTACCTTCGCGCAATACTGGGTTCACTGCGCTACCCAAGCACGTGGAATAACGGCTGCGAATGGCTTTCTCAGCATCATCTTTAGGATCATCTGGGAAATTCGGAATCTTATAGCCCTTAGCTTGCAATTCTTTGATTGCTGCAAGCAATTGGGGAATCGAGGCACTGATGTTTGGCAACTTAATGATGTTTGTATCTGGCAACAAAGTCAAACGCGCTAATTCAGCCAGGTTATCGGGAACTTTTTGGTCTGCAGTTAAAAAATCCGTAAATTCAGCCAAGATCCGCCCAGCGACAGAAATGTCGCTCGTCACAATCTCTACTCCAGCTGGCGCTGTAAAGGTACGAATCACTGGCAAGAATGCACAAGTCGCTAAAAGTGGCGCCTCGTCTGTCAGCGTGTAAATGATCTTTGATTTCTCTGAAGCCATTAGTATTTCCTCGGTTTTGGTAAATTTACAGGGCCCGGTTTAGACCTTGTCACCCTCATATTCCGTACGCCAGATTTAATGGGCACGTTAGTGGGGTGAGACTCCTATTTTAAATCATCGACACAGCCAAAACTGCCTGATTTAAGCCCTAAACTGGCTGAAGCTGCCCAATTTAAGGGAATCCACCAACCCGACTAAGATGTCAAATTCACCGTAAACTGAGTTACATGACTAGTAAGCACCCCCTGCTCAATAAAAACTTAGTACTACTGATTGTTTGCCAAGGCTTATTTCTTACCAATAACGTCACTTTTATCGCCATCAATGGCCTGGTTGGCTTTAGCATAAGTCCTGTTGCGTGGATGGCAACCCTTCCCGTCATGGGCTATGTTGTTGGCGGCGCTTTCTCCACCTCGATTGTTGCCAAGACTCAAAACTACTTTGGTCGCAAAATTTCCTTTCAACTGGGCCTACTGGTTGCCGTATTCTCTGCCCTGCTCTGCGCCTATGCAACCTCCACTAAAAACTTTTGGCTTTTAGTATGTGGCACTTTTATTGCAGGCTACTACAGCGCTAATGGTCAACTTTATCGATTTGCAGCTGCAGAACTCACCGTGGCCTCTCAAAGAGATAAGGCGGTGTCCTGGGTTCTTGCGGGCGGGATTCTAGGAGCGGTAGTGGGGCCCAACCTCGCTTCATGGACTAAGAATCTATTTGAGACTGCCTTTCTTGGTGCTTACTTAACACTTTCGCTTGCGGCCATTATTGGCATCGTCGTGATGCAATGCATTCACTTTCCTGCCGAATTTAAAACCGATCACGCATTAGGGGCTGGTAGGAGTCTTAAAACCATACTAAAGCAACCAGTCTTTATGGTGGCGGTAATTGGTGCATCGCTTGGTTATGGCGTCATGAACTTGCTGATGGCAGGGACACCACTAGCAATGCAAATCTGCGGATTGCCATTTTCCGATACAGCTCTGGTATTGGAGTGGCATGTCATTGGTATGTTTGCTCCCGGATTTTTTACTGGCTCACTGATTCAACGATTTGGGGCACTCAAAATCATGGGGGTGGGAGTGGCGCTCAATTGCATTTGCATTGCAATTGCATTAACAGGTACAGGTTTACAACAATTTGTCATTGCGCTCTTTTTATTGGGTGTTGGTTGGAACTTTTTATTCACTGGGTCCACCTCTTTGGCAATGACAGCCTACAAACCAGAGGAGCGCGATAAAGCCCAAGCGGCCATTAACTTCTTTGTCTTTGGCACCATGGCCTTCAGTTCATTTGGTTCGGGCGCTCTCATCACTACCCAAGGCTGGAGCATCTTAAATTTAGGCTCCATCATTCCAGTGTTGATCACCGGAGGAGCGTTGATTTGGTTAAGTGCACATCACCGGAAAAAAACTTGGCGTCAATAAGCTAAGAAGTCTTGGCCAGAGGTAAATTAAATAACAAGTTTTGCGGTTTTAACTTTAATTGTTTTTCGTCGTTCATGGCAATTCCTAAATACACAGGCTTACCTTCAAGGGCTCGAGCTACGGCAGCAGCATCAATAAAATCCAAACGAAAAAGTGAAATGATTTTGGCTAATTCCTCAGCCTCAACAAGCTC
>CAIMXN010000049.1 GCA_903845455.1 uncultured beta proteobacterium
GTGAGGAATAGATCAATGAGGCAGAACAAAGCGGCAACTCTAAGACTTTGCTCTTTGCTGGAAGGATTTGATGGTGGGGAAATCATCTTAATTAGGTAATCCAGAGTAAGCGAAAGATGTCATAAAAAATTAATATTTTTTATATAAGGTTCATTTAAGTAAATTAGTCATTATCTGTTACATTATGTTACATTTTTTATAACACGTCATCAATTCCTAAAAAATCATGCCTCAGACTAATAGCGCTAACTTTCGAAAAAAAATCATTTCTTTTACATGGACCTGGATAGGCTTGCTCATTTTCATTGGCATTACCTCCCTCTTCTCAATCTGGTCAATGAACCGCGCCTATGTCGATGGAGCAAAAACGGCATTTAGTATTAGTCAACTGGAAAATGAAATCCTATCAGCAAAAGTAGACTTCAAAACCCAGGTGCAGGAATGGAAAAATATTTTACTAAGGGGGAAAAACAGCGAGGAAAAAACTAAGTATCTTTCAAGTTTTGAGACAGAGGAAACTAAAGTAGTTGGTCATCTCAAAGAAGCGCAAAAAATTTGTTTAGCCTTAAATAAAAAAGAGTTGTGTCAGCCTATTGAAGTAGCGCGTTTTAAACATCAGGAGCTAGGAAGAATTTACAATGAAACTCTTAATAAGGGATCTTTGGAAAGTTACGAGGGAATTCATGCCATTGATCAAAATTTAAAGGGAATTGACCGTACCCTAGACCATGATATTGACACCCTATTTCAAAGTTTTTACCATATGGAAAAAGATCAACTGAGTACCAGTAAGCAAAATATAGAAAACCGGTACCATGTACTCAAAAAGTTCATTCTTGGGATTATGTTGGCCGCACTTACCCTCAGTGGCATAAGCCTTTACAGCATTCTTCGCAGCATAAAGAACTAACCGACCATGCATGACTACATATCTTCGCTGGCGGGGCTAGGACTGTTCTTAACTGGACTTAATCTTTTGTCAGCTAGTATGAAGCCACTCGCTGGGAAAAAAATGAGGCAGATCCTCTCAAGAATGACCGGCAACTACTTCAGTACGGCCTTTGCAGGAACGATGCTTGGGGCACTAACACAGAGTACCAGTGGCTCAACATTTGTGTGCATAGGATTAGTTAACTCAGGTGCACTTAAATTCAAAAGTGCCCTTAATATCGCTGCTTGGTCAAGCGTAGGTGGATCATTGCTTGTATTCTTAGTGTCAATTGATATTCGATTGGGTGGCTTAGTGTTAATTGCTCTCGTTGGGCTAGCCAACTTATTTAATGCCAATCGTGTAGAAAAAATGAAGTACCTTGTTGCAATTTTATTCGCCCTAGGCATGTTACTTTTAGGGCTCGGGATGATCAAGGAAGGGGCTCACTTACTAAATGAATCTCAGTGGATCAGAGATTTTATTGAGTTTGCCTCTGAAACTGCAATGATCTGTTTTATAATTGGGTTGTTTTTTAGCCTCATTACACAATCAGCATCAACAGTAACTATTATTGCCATCACCCTAGTAATGTCGGGGATCATTCCCTTTGAAGCCGCAGTTATTCTGTTATTGGGTGCTAATCTGGGTTCAGGACTAAGCCTATTATTAATTACCTCCCATCTATCAGGCACTCAAAAACAAATCGCGTTTTATCAGTTTCTAACAAAATTAGGCGGGGTGCTATTAATTCTGCCATTGTTAATCCTATTCCCAAGCTTATTCAAATTTTACATCTCAGACCTCTCAACAATAGCTGGAAAAATGGCAATTGCCTTTCAAATTTCTGTGATTTACTTAGCCCTACAGATCGCCGGTGCAGTAATGGTATCTTTATTTCAGACTAAAATCATTCCCCTATTAACCAAATTATTTCCAGAAAAAGAAGAAGATACTTTAGGGAAA
>CAIMXN010000050.1 GCA_903845455.1 uncultured beta proteobacterium
GATTGAAGATTGCCCCTAGTGCCATCACTACCGATCCTTCGATCTGTTCGCGAGTCAAATACGGATTCACTACATGTCCACAATTCAAAGCAAATACCAAGCGCTCAATGGTGACGATGTTACCCTTCACGGACACTTCAGCAACCGCAGCAGAGTAGCTCGCATAACCCATGAACTGAGCAATACCACGATGCACTCCTGGCGCTGTAGGTTTACCCCAGTTACTCTTCTTTGCCGCTGCATTTAAGACTCCAAGATGCTTGGGGTGGTTTTGCATCAACACTTGACGGAACTGCAAAGGATCCTTTTTGGCTGCCTTAGCGCACTCATCCATAAAGCATTCCATAAAGATGCCATTTTGATTAGTATTTACCCCCCGCCATGGACCTACTGGTACATGCGAATTTTTCATCACATACTCGGTCAATAGCGTTGGGAACTGATAACCTAATTGAGCATCAGGACCTTTCTCATAAAGTCCTTGAAGTTGACGCTCATCCTTACCATTCTTGATGGCCATTGGTGCAAGCGTGGCATTAATGGACTGACCAGCAACCTTAATATGCATACCAGTCAAATTTCCAGCAGCATCTAAACCAGCTGTCATCTTAGCCATAGCGATTGGATGATAGAAGTCGTGCGTCATATCCTCTTCACGACTCCAGATCACCTTCACTGGTACACCAGGATATTGTTGTGCGACCTTAGCTGCATAGCTCACAAAATCCTGAGTTGATCCACGCCGACCTAGGCCGGTGCCAGAATCTAATTTATACACTTCGCACTTCTCTAATGGGAAACCAGTGGCTTCTGATAATGCAGCAAAAGAGCCTTCACCATTTTGTGTAGGGACCCAAGCTTCTGCACGATCGCCAGTAATTTTGACAGTGGCATTCATGGGCTCCATATTGACGTGGGCACGATAGGGCGTGAAATAAATGGCTTCTACTATTTTATTGGAGGATGCAATAGCACCTACGGCATCACCTTCTTTGCGCTGCCAAAAATCCCCTTGCTCGTCTAGGCCATCACGCAATGCCTTATTAATGTCAGATGAAGAGGTGTTAGCTCCCGCACCTTCATCCCATACAATCGGCAAAGCATTCAATGCAGTATTTGCGTGCCACCAAGTGTCAGCAACTACCGCGACTGTGCTGTCATTAATTTTGACAACGCCTTTGACGCCACTTAAGTTCTTTACTTTGGCTTCGTCATAGCTGACCAACTTGCCACCGAATACCGGGCAAGCCTTGACAGAGGCACAGAGCATTCCTGGAAGCTGTAAATCAAGACCGTAGACTTTTGTGCCATTGACCTTATTTGCCGTATCAATCCGTGCATATGGCTGACCAGCAACCTTCCAAGTTCTTGGATCTTTTAAGGTAATTGACTTTGGATCAGGAGGCGTCAATGTAGAAGCACGATCAGCCACTTTTCCATAAGTCGTTTTGCGACCTGTCGGTATATGAGTGATGACCCCTTTGTCGACTTTTAATTCGCTCACAGGAACATTCCAAATATCTGCTGCTGCCTGTACCAGCATAATGCGCGCAGCGGCGGCACCACGACGCACATAATCCTCAGAGATCCGAATGCCTCGGCTACCACCAGTACCATGCTCTCCCCAAGCACGCTTGCGCGCCAAACTTTGTCCCGGCGTAGGAGATTCTGTTGTGACTTTCTTCCAATTACACTCCAGCTCTTCCGCAACCATTTGTGCTAAACCTGTGCGGGTACCCTGACCCATTTCTGAGCGGGCAATTCTGATCACCACGGTATCGTCAGGCTTAATAGAGACCCAAGCATTTACTTCAGGGTCGCCTGCCTTCATAGGAGTGTTATGGTCATACTTGCTATTGGCTTGCGCCATTGCAAGCTCAGGCAAAGCACCAAGACCAAGCATCAAGCCACCACCAGCTAGAGATCCCTTAATGATGAAATCACGACGGGAGGCACTTGCCAATATATTGGTATTTTCTGTATTGAATGTCATCTCGCGCCCCTTATCCACGTGTCTTAATTGAGGCATCATATTGCGCAAGGACATCCTCTAACTTCTTCTGTCCAGATGCGACATGAATACCATCGCGCACCTTTTGATACGTACCACAACGACAAACATTGGTCATAGCATTGTCAATATCCGCATCAGTAGGCTTGGGGATTCTTTTGAGCAGGGCTGCGGCAACCATCACCTGTCCAGATTGGCAGTAGCCGCACTGAGGAACATCTAAAGCAATCCAGGCTTTTTGAATCGGATGAGAGTTATCTTTAGAGAGTGCTTCCACCGTAGTGATCTTCATACCACCTACCGCTGAAACTGGAATAGAACAAGAGCGGACTGGTTCACCATTCATATAAACAGTACAGGCGCCGCACTGGGCAACTCCACAACCATACTTAGTACCTGTGAGCCCAACGACTTCTCGAATTGCCCATAACAAAGGCATATTGGGTTCCACATCGATATTGTGAATTTCCCCATTAATGGTTAATTGCATTGCCGTCTCCTTGAATACTTTTAATGACCAAATTCTTCTATTTATTTGAGATGACTATAAATCATTTCTATGAATAAATTCAGAGCTTAATAAGTAACCTAGTAGAAACCCTCAATCAGATAAACCCGCCTATTGGTGGCTTTATCCGGATGAATAGCAAAGTAGGAGATTAATTAAGAAAAACTGCCCTCTTTATAAATCATGGCAGCATTAATCGCGGCAATATTGGCAGCACCCATTTGTTGCATGGTGGACTTAAATTCAGTCTGCAAGATCTCCATTACCCGCTCAACCCCAGGCTGCCCAAATGCGCCCAAGCCCCAAAGGTAAGGTCGGCCCACACAAACAGCGTTTGCGCCTAATGCCAGCGCCTTAAAGACATCACTTCCTCTGCGTATACCACTATCAAAGAGGATGGGTACTTTACCCTTCACTACTTTGACGACTTCAGGCAAACATTCAATTGCGCCACGCCCGCCATCTTCACTGCGACCACCATGGTTTGATACATGAATTCCATCAACACCGTAATCTAGACAAAGCTGCGCATCTTCCTCGGTCAGAATTCCCTTAATGATGATTTTCATCTTGGTCATATCGCGCACTTGCTTGATGAACTCCCAAGTCATATTCGATGAAGCTAGCTTTACGCCCGTCATATCAATGCCATCGTAATTCGGGCGCTCCTGAGCGCTTCCAAAACCATGTGTATGACAACCCGCGCAATTGCGTGGATCTAATTTTTTGAGCCTGGCGAATGTTTCTTGATTTCTGCCACCATTACGATCGACTGTAATTTCTAAAACAGGGGCGCCTGCTTTTTCTACGCGTCGAATGACTTGCTTAGCAACTTCAGGACTCGAGGTTGCATACAGCTGAAACCAAACTTCTCCTTGGCGCGCAGCGATGACATCTTCAATCGTAGAGCCGCCTGCATTTGAAAGGATGTTCAAAAACCCACCGGCTCGTGCAGCTCTTGCAACAGTAATCTCACCTCCAGGGTCGTAGGCTTTGTTCCCACCAGTTGGAGCGATGATGATCGGGGATTTCCACTTACTCCCAAACAGCGTGATGGAAGTATCAACCTCACTCACATCACGAAGACGACGTGGACGCAGTTGATATTTTAGGAACGAAGTACGGTTAGCGCGCAAAGTGACTTCATCATCAATCCCTGAAGCCATGTAAGCAAAATGCGCTCGAGGGACTTTAGTAAAGGCTACCGGCTCAAAATCAAA
>CAIMXN010000051.1 GCA_903845455.1 uncultured beta proteobacterium
ACACCCATTCTGCGATAAGCGTCGATGAAGGATTCATCATCCGTGCGTTGCGCTACATAGGTATTGATGACATTGGTGATCACATCCGGAATCTCATCGGCATAGAAAGAAGGCCCAATGACTTTGCCAATGGCAGCAGTGTTTCCTTGCTCGCCACCCAAGGTAATTTGATACCACTCTTCTCCATCCTTATCGACACCGAGTACGCCAATATTGCCAACGTGATGGTGACCACAAGAGTTAATACAGCCGGAAATATTTAAACTGATATCACCTAGATCAAATAAGTAATCGAGATTATCAAAGCGTTCCTGAATGGCTTTAGCGATCGGTAAAGACTTTGCATTGGCTAAAGAGCAGAAGTCACCGCCAGGGCAAGCGATGATGTCGGTGAGTAAACCAATATTTGGAAGGGCTACATGTTGTTGCTTGGCAGCTTGCCAGAACTCCAATAGTTTGGATTGCTCAACATCAGCAAGCACTAAGTTTTGCTCATGGGTGACACGGAGTTCACCAAAACTGTATTGATCAGACAAATCAGCAATGGCGTTCATTTGCGCAACAGTCGCGTCACCTGGCGCAACCGTGCCATGCGGCTTTAGAGATAGGATGACACTAGCGTAGCCTGCTACTTGATGCGGTTTAACATTGCGCTCAAGCCAACGAGCAAAGGCGGAGCGCTCGGCTTCTGGAGCGCCCGCAACGATTTGTTGTTCGCTTAACGCACGCAGTTGCTTATAGGCAGGCTTCGTAAAGTGCTTGGCAACCCGATCCCACTCAGATTGAGTAAAGTTGTCATCACCATTTTTGATGTGTGCCCATTCGCCTTCAACTTGACGAGCAAACTCTTCTGGCCCCAAAGCCTTGACCAAAATCTTGATACGGGCTTTATAAAGATTGTCTCTACGACCAAAGCGGTTGTATACACGCAAAAGTGCTGTCAGGTAGCTTGGCAGCACCTGCCATGGAACATCTTGTTTTATCAGCGAACCGAGGATTGGGGTGCGACCCATGCCTCCACCGGCATAGATGTCAGCCGATAATTCACCAGTGGCATTTTTCTTGAGCTCAATACCAACGTCATGGCAAAGCAACACTGTACGATCTTCTTTGGCGCCATTGATCGCAAACTTAAACTTGCGCGGCAAGTGTGCAAACTCCGGGTGTAAGGTTGACCATTGACGCAGTAATTCGCAAACAGGGCGGGGATCAATATATTCATCACCAGCCACACCTGCAAACGCATCACTCGTAATATTGCGTATGCAATTGCCAGAAGTCTGAATGGCGTGCATCTCTACCTTGGCAAGCTCAGCCAAGATATCGGGAGTTTGTTCTAGCTCAATCCAGTTGAACTGAATATTTTGACGTGTTGTGAAGTGACCATAGCCGCGATCATATTTATCAGCAATGAGAGCTAAGGTGCGCAATTGTTTTGCACTAAGCAGTCCGTAAGGAATGGCCACACGCAACATATAAGCATGCCGTTGGTGATACAAACCATTTTGCAAGCGCAGGGGGCGGAACTCTTCTTCAGCTAAGGTTCCATTAATGCGTCTAGCTACCTGATCTCTAAATTGGGCAACCCGTTGATCTACAAGGGTTTGGTCGATAGCGTCATATTTATACATAGCATGAGATTGTCGTAGATTTTATATATAACTTCAAATACTGAAAAGTCCCATCTATATATTTATTTACGTATATAGATGGGGTTTTGGGAAATGTAGTCTATTTAGTTATTTCTAGTGACTTTAATGACTTAAGTTCTGGGAGCTACTGCTCTTAACCACATTCCTTCAACCTGTTTGGTCATATTTTCCGGTATCAGCTCAACATCAGGATGTTCTAAGGCGTAAACGCGAAAGATTTCATCGGCAAAAGCTTGACCAATTTCTAGGACATCAGCGAAATTAAGAACTACTTTCTTAAACCGATCAAATCTTGCAATGAGTCGTTTTGCTTGGGATCTAGAGACTAGCTGTTCATCGCCATATTGAGCTAACTTCATTGGCACGACAGTTTTGGAAAAGTCGAAATCATCAGGGGCATTAGTGAACTGGGCATATACATCGTTAGCGTTCCGTGTGCTATTCAAAGGGATACTCATAAAAACAAGCGTTCCATTAGGGAATATTCCCTTAGCTTCATGCAATATGTCTTCAGCGAGCTTGGTGTTGTGATGAAACTCTAGTTTGTTAGCATTTATTTCAAACCAGTCAAACATGCGAGAAGTAAAGAAAACTCCTTCCCCGCTATGTTTACTGGGGTCGCTGGTAAATTTTCCCTTGGATAGTTCGAATAAGGCTTGTCGCATATCCGCCAATTGAAGTGCACTGGCAATTTTTGCGAATATGCCAATGCCATTGTCTGATATGGCCAAAGTAAATCGAGCCTCTGTTTGTCGAGCCCAAACAAATACTTCATTTCCACCAGAATGGTCAATAGCATTGTTGAGCATTTCTGTAAATCCATGATTGGCGATATTGAGGATATTTGATGGCAGACTAAAGTAAGGTCTAAAGTCTTTTGCCCAAGCAATGTCCTCTTCAAGATTTTTAATCTCATAGAGTTTTGATACCTGTCTTTGATAGCCTGGGCTAAAGATAGGTCTCGTAGAAGGACCACTACGCGCAATCCACCCACTTTTTTCAAGTTGCTGGATGTAATTATTGGCTCCAACCCGAGAAATACCTAGTTGAGCCATGTAATGGCGTGTCAAATCCTGAGGATGGGTAACCACATCCTGTGTGACACTGGAAATCAACTGGTTGATTTTTGATGGTTTTGCCATATCAATACACTGCCAAGTTAAGTTAGCATAACTATAAACTTAAATATAGGTAACTGTAAAGTTATTCATAAGAAGTTGTTGAGACTTTCTGTGATTTTTTAAATAAAATCGTATTAAATATTTCTTAAAGTATACAAATTAAAATAAATGTATATAATAAGAAACATTATGAATAAAGCCATAGCACATGTCAACCCTCAAAATTCCCTTTCCCTGTTGAGCTTGGGAGCTCAAATCACCGCAAGGAGAAAGGTACTCAAGGTTCGAGCACAGTCATGCGCAGGGGCTGCGGGTATTTCTAGGGTGACATTGCATCGTATTGAAAAGGGCGAACCTTCAGTAAATATTGGAGCTTATCTGCAAGTATGTGAGGCCTTGGGCTTGAATTTAGCTTTGCTGTCTTCAGGCCCACAGGAATTGAGTCAAGAAAAAAAGTTAAAAAAAGAAGGCTCCTCAAATAACGATATGCCCCATATTCGAATTCAGGACTACCCACAGTTAAAAGCTTTGGCTTGGCAGCTAAAGGCCGACATGTTGTTGACTGATGACGAAGCAGTGGGAATCTATGAGCGTAATAAACGTTTCCTAGATTTGAATCAAATTAATGATCAAGAAAGGGTTTTAATGCAGAGGTTGATTGCTACAAAGGGCATGGAGCACTTACTTGTTTAAGCGTCCACATCATCAGAGAATTTCAGAGATTCTTGAAAGACTTAACCATGAACTCTTGATGGATCATCAATGCTTTTTTGGTGGTGGGACAGCTATTGCTCTACTGCATGACGAGTATCGCGAATCGGTGGATATCGATTTTTTAATTTCAGACCTAGAACATTACTGCGCCCTTCGAGAGTTGCTGACAGGTCCTGATGGTATTGGATCGATCACCCATAAAAACATGAAGTTAGTATTAGCCCGAGAAATTCGGGCTGATCAATATGGTATTCGAACAGTTATTCAGATGGGTGATGTAAGAGTAAAGTTTGAAATAGTTCTAGAGGGGCGGATTTCATTTGAAATGCCCAAAGACAAAGATCGAGTAGGAGATATCGCCACGCTAAGCAGGACAGATCTCTTGGCTAGCAAGCTTTTGGCTAACTCCGATCGTTGGAATGATGGCAGCGTATTCAGTCGGGATATTATTGATTTGGCAATGCTAGAACCTAGAAAAGAAGAACTCCAAAGGGCAATACAGAAATCTCAGCTAGCTTATGGCAATAGCATTTGTAGGGATTTACAAAAATCTATTGAGCACCTACTCTCTCGCGAAAATGAGCTGGAAAAATGTATGGAGGCACTAAAGATGAATTTGCCTCGGGCTTTGTTATGGCAGAAGCTAAACGATTTAAGATCAACTGAGTTCCTGGCGTATCCAAAAGATAAATAACTCTAACGCCTTTTAAATCCTAAATTCTTGATAGTGCCTATAGAGATTGGCGATCGATGCAAAGCCCAAAACTACAATCAGAACTGAGAAAAGATAGTCGGCAGTAAGGTAAGTGAAGATACCAAGCTGAATGGCTATTACTGCTGCAATGAATGCCCCAAGCGATCCTAAGAGAACTAACTTAAAGTTCGGAATAAAAGCGCCCAAGGTAATTGCTACAAAAATCAAGATGAGATCTGAAACGAGCTTGTCTGCAGTTTCAAAAATCCGATTAGTCAATTCAGGGTTAGTGATCTTGCCCAAAATAGCAATGACCAAAATAGCAGCGAGCACTGCAAAATTCAGTTTAGCTTTACCGAGGATAGTTTTGAGTTGTTCATTCATGATGACTGAATTTTCTGCTTAAGAAATATTGCCACTAAAGACCAGGCTCATGCCAGCCCACAGCAGGATGAAGGCGATCAAAATTGTGAGGCCGAGTTTCTTGAGGAAGTACTCTAGGGTATCCATATGTGCTTCATCATTTTTGCCATAGTATTGATCAAAGCGCTTCCAGACAAGTCGACCCACGATCAGTGGGAGGAGTATGGCCACAATGCCAAGTACAACAGTCAGAGAGGTACTCATTTAATTTGCAATCCTTTATTTATCTTCTATATTTTCTGCTCTTACAAATTCATAGCAGGAAAGTCATAAAGGATACAGGGGTTGTCTACTAAGATGGATTTTCTCAGAGATTCATCAAAAACCCATGAACCAAGTAGCTCACAGAGGTCAGCATCATGGGGCATCTGCTTTTTGACCATCACATGGGGCCAATCAGTTCCCCAAATTAAGCGTTTTGGATTTGCTGCAATCACTGCATCATTAAATGAGCGCATCTCGGTATATGGGAGATTGCCATCACAAATGCGATAAGGCCCCGTCATTTTGACCCAGGCTTTTTGATCTTTCATGAGATTGAGTAATCCCTGAAATCCTTTATCGCTAATGCCATGTTTCGCATGGCAGTAACCGAAGTGCCCAAACACTAAATCTACTGGAAAATCTTTAAAGGTTTGATCGAGCTTAGGATACTCGTTGACATGCATGAGCAATTCTAGATGCCAGCCAAGGGGTGCAATACGCTGCGCTAATGTGGTGAGTTCTTGGATTGGTAAACCAGCAGATTTATCAGCAACATCCACAATATTGCAACGTAGCCCCCTCACTCCAACAGCATGGAGTTGCTCTAATTGAGTATCACTAATGTTCTTTGGCTCGCTATCCATCACCGCAACACCACGAAATTTTTTTGGGTTGGATTTCAGGGCGGCAAGTAGAGCTCGATTGTCAGTGCCATAGACGCTAGGCTGAACCAAAACGGCGCGCTCAAGCCCCAGCATGGTTAATAGCGAATTGTATTGCGCTAGCGTGGCATCAGGAGGCGTATAGATACGCTCATTTGCATAAGGAAATACATTTTCAGGGCCACAAATATGCGCATGGCAATCCACTGCTCCAGCTGGAAATACAATCTTGGGTGAACGGATTTCTGGATCTGGAGCTTGGCACAGTGGTGCAAAAGAGGGTGATATTAATTCAGACATTCAATCAGGCATTAATGCAGTATTGATTTACTGTGGTTCGATATTGGCGTCTTTGGCAATCTTTTGATACTTAGCCATTTCTTCACGTACAAACTTACCAAACTCTTTAGGGCTCATTGGGGTTGCTTTAATGCCTTTAGTTTCGTAAGCATTTTTCACTTCAGGATCTTGCATGGACTGATTAATATCCGCATTCATCTTTTTCACAATAGCGTCAGGAGTTGCTGCTGGTGCCCAGACGCCAAACCAGAGTGCAATCTCAAAATTGGCATAACCCTGCTCAGCAATGGTGGGAATCTCAGGAACTGCGGCATTACGGCTTTTGCTAGTAAGACCTAGTGCACGTAATTTACTGCCTTTGAGTTGGCCAATCGCAGTGTCTAATGGCGCCATATAAAAAGCGGTGCGACCGGACATCGTGTCCTGAATAGCTTCAGGGGATCCTTTATAAGGAACATGGATCAGTTTTACACCCATCATTTGGTTGAAATACTCAGCAGACAAGTGGGTGGAGCTACCAACACCTGCGGAAGCAAAAGTGATTTCTCCGGGTTTGGACTTAGCGGCGATGATGAGGTCGCGAATCGACTGATAAGGACCATCAGCAGCAGTAACCATGACATAAGGAGTCTGTCCTAATATCGCGACATCAACCAGACTTTTGAGGGGGTCATAAGGTAGCTTCTTATAAATAGCGGGATTTGCGGCATAAGAGGCGGATTGCACGAGGAGGGTATAGCCATCAGGCTCTGAGTTCACTACGACACCAGTGCCAATCAGGCCACCAGCTCCAGGGCGGTTTTCAACGATAACGGGTTGCTTCCAGGTATCAGTCAGACTTTTTGCAACCACTCTGCCAGCAATATCAGCGCCAGACCCAGTAGTCAGAGGCACCACCATTCTGACAGTATGGTTAGGATAG
>CAIMXN010000052.1 GCA_903845455.1 uncultured beta proteobacterium
AGGTTCTCAAGCCCCTCTTTCCAAAAGACACATTACCCGTTGGTTGCAGTCCAGATAACCCTTGGTGGCAACTTTGGCCGCATATTCATGGGACAGATGGTTTTTTTGGGGCTGTATTCCAAAAGAAGGCATCTGTAGCAGCAGTGGCTGGCGAGAAAGAAGCGTTAAAAGAGAAAAAAGTCAAAACCAAGAAGGCTGAGAAGGCTGAAAAGGTTGAGAAGAATTAAAATAAGAATTTAGACCTCTTTAGGAACTTCCTTTTGATTACAGATTCAATCTTCGCTACATCTCGTTTTGATTCATTTCTGAGTTGGCTGGCCAATGGCTATTTGGCTTGGTCTTGGTGGGAAATTCTGGTTTTCACCTTGATCGTCACCCATATCACGATTGCTGCTGTTACCATCTTCTTGCACCGTTGCCAGGCGCATCGTGCTTTGGATTTGCATCCGATTGCATCTCATTTTTTCCGCTTTTGGTTATGGCTTACGACCAGCATGGTGACCAAAGAATGGGCAGCAATTCACCGCAAGCATCACGCTAAATGCGAGACGGTTGATGATCCTCATAGCCCGCAAATTCTAGGTATCAATACCGTTCTTTCTCGCGGTGCTGAACTTTATAAAAAAGAGTCTAAAAATCAAGAGACTCTAGATAAGTTTGGCCATGGCACACCGGATGACTGGCTTGAGCGCAATGTGTATTCCATTCTCTCTTGGCAAGGTCTTGCCTTGATGCTCATCATCGATGTATTTTTGTTTGGCGCTATTGGCCTCACTGTTTGGGCAGTGCAAATGCTATGGATTCCGATTACTGCCGCAGGTATCATTAATGGCCTTGGACACTACTGGGGTTATCGCAACTACGATTGTGAAGATGCCTCAACCAATATTGTTCCCTGGGGAATTTTGATTGGTGGTGAAGAGTTGCATAACAACCATCACACCTTCGCTACCAGCGCTAAGCTCTCGAACAAGTGGTACGAATTTGATATTGGCTGGCTCTACATTCAGATGATGAGTGCAGTTGGTTTAGCCAAAGTGAAGAAGACTTCACCCAAGCCAGTACTAAGCGACTTACGTCCTGCAGATCAAGGCACGCTTGAGGCGATCATTGCGAACCGTTATGAAATCATGGCTCGCTACAGTAAGACTTTGCGAAGTTTCTTTAGCAATGAAGTTCAGCATATGCAGGTATTGGCTTCCCACCTCAAGGATGCGCGTACTTGGTTGGGTAAAGATGAAGCCCGCTTAAGCGAAGTAGAAAAAGTAAAGCTTGAAGAGTTAATGGCAAGCAATGCACAGTTACGCAAGATGATTGAAATGCGCCGTGATTTACAAGCAATTTGGAGTCGCTCTAATGCGACTGGCGATCAATTGTTATCACAATTGCACTCTTGGTGTCAGCGCGCTGAAGAAAGTGGCCTTGCTAGCTTGCGTGACTTCTCTTTAAGATTGCGTCGCTACGTTTAAGCTGACTAAGTCGTAGATAATAAAAAACCCGCTGAAGTAGCGGGTTTTTTATTTGCTGCAAGTTAGTAAATTACTTGAGCTTTGTTTCTTTGTAAGCAACGTGCTTGCGAATAGTAGGATCGAACTTCATGATCTCCATTTTCTCAGGCTTTGTACGCTTGTTTTTTGAAGTTGTATAGAAGTGACCAGTACCAGCTGATGACTCTAATTTGATTTTTTCTCTGCCGCCTTTAGCCATTTGTGTGCTCCTTAAATTTCGCCGCGTGCACGTAGATCAGTCAAAACAGCATCGATGCCGTTTTTATCGATAACGCGCAAACCAGCATTGGTTAAGCGCAAGCTAATCCAACGGTTTTCAGATTCGACCCAGAAACGACGATTTTGCAGGTTAGGCAAAAAGCGACGCTTCGTTTTATTGTTTGCATGGGATACATTATTGCCAACCATCGGCTTCTTCCCAGTGACTTGGCAAACTTTTGCCATGACGTGACTCCATTAATTGCGAAAAAAGAAGATTGTATCAGGCTAAGCCCCATTTGATCCACCCTCAATGTGCTTTAGTTTGGAGTTGTGCCGAGCTAAAAGGCTTTATGGGGTAAAAATAAGTAGTTAAGTTAGCATTTACTATCATTTATCACTAATTTTCATAAGGCCTGCATCCGAAAAGGAGAAAAATCCACTGCCACTCACAATGCAGTGGTCAAGCAGGGGAATATCGACCAATTGCAAGGCGTTTTTGAGGGTTTTGGTAAGGTTTTGGTCTGCTTCGCTGGGAAGTGGGTTGCCGCTGGGATGGTTGTGAGCCACGATTAAGGCGCTGGCATTTCTTGCTAGGGCTTCTTTGAGGATTTCTCGAGGGTAGACAGCAGTTTGGGTGATGGAGCCCCGAAAAAGCTCCTGACACTCGATTAAGCGATATCGAGAGTCTAGATAAAGGCACAGGAAGACCTCATGTGGCAGCCGGCCAATCTTGGCCTGTAGAAACTCTCTGACATGCATGGGCGATGAAAAAATCGAGTCTAGAGCCAGTCCTTCCTCAAGGCTACGTTTCACAAGCTCGTAGGCAGCTTGGATTTGTGACCACTTGGATAGACCCATTCCATGAATCTTTGTTAGCTCTTCGGGGCTGGCGCTCAATAGTCTTGGCAGGCTTCCAAATTGATGCAGTAAGTCTTCAGCGAGTGCTACAGCTGTTTTACCTTGGACTCCGACCCTGAGAAAAATGGCTAATAACTCGGCATCGCTTAAAGACGCTGCCCCTTGGGCACGGAGTTTTTCTCTTGGTTGTTCTGTTTTGGGCCATGCAGAAATCGGGGAGTGCAAAGTTGGCGCTGGTCTAGATACAATCACCTTATGACTAAGCTTACGGTTTTGCCTAACTCCTACTTGACTCTCAACTATCGGCTGACTTTGCCCAGCGGGGAGGATTACATCAATACCTTTATTGACCGCCCTGCGACGGTGATGATGGGATCTGGACAATTTGCTCCTTGTTTTGAAAAGGTGTTGTTAGGTCTTGGCGTGGGCGAGAAAAAAAGTGAACTATTGCCGCCAGAGGAAAGTTTTGGAGAACGCAAAGACGAGCTAGTGCAATGGGTTTCCTTGAATGCTCTGAAAGAAGGGCGCGATGATGATGTGCAATTTAATCCTGGTGATGTGATTGAGTTCAACGCACCTAGTGGCGCTCAATATGCAGGTGTTTTGCAATCGATTACTGAAGAGGGCGCATGGTTTGATTTCAATCACCCCCTGGCCGGAAGGCCTGTGACATTTGAAGCTGAAATCGTTGCTATCCTCTAAATCAAGATGAGCGATAAAGACACTGCAGAAATTTTGATGGCTCAGCCGCGCGGTTTTTGCGCGGGTGTTGATAGGGCAATTCATATCGTAGATGAAGCACTGACACGTTTTGGTGCGCCGATTTATGTGCGACATGAAATTGTGCATAACGTTTATGTCGTTAATGAACTGCGCGAAAAAGGCGCGGTCTTTATAGATGAATTGCATGAAGTTCCTAAGGGCGGTATTGTGGTTTTTAGTGCTCACGGGGTATCGCAAGAGGTTCGTAAAGATGCGGAAGACCGTGGTTTGCAGGTATATGACGCAACTTGTCCCCTAGTTACCAAAGTACATCTTGAGGTCGTGAAGATGTGTAAAGATGGGTACACTGTTTTGATGATTGGTCATGCTGGGCATCCTGAGGTTGAAGGCACGATGGGGCAGGTTAAAGAAAGAATATTTCTGATAGAGAGGGTGGCTGATGTGGCAAGTTTGCCTTTTAAGTCAGATGAAAAAATAGCCTTTGTAACGCAAACTACGCTCTCTGTGGATGAGACTAAAGAAATTGTTGAAGCATTAACCCAAAAGTTTCCCAAGATTGTTCAGCCTCGCAAGCAAGATATTTGTTATGCCACTCAGAATCGCCAAGATGCCGTTAAATTTATGGCGCCCCAAGTTGAGGTAGTGATTGTCGTAGGGAGTGCGATGAGCTCTAACTCCAATCGTTTGCGAGAGTTGTCTGAAAAATTAGGTGTGCCTTCCTATATGGTGGATGCACCTGAGCAACTGAAACCAGAATGGTTTGCTGGCAAAAAACGGGTAGGATTAACAGCAGGCGCTTCTGCTCCTGAGAGCCTAGCGCAGGCTATTGTTGCGCGCATACAAGAATTTGGCCCCAGACAGGTGCGCAATCTGGATGGCGTCGTCGAAGATGTCATATTTTCATTACCTAAAAACTTAGTTAACTAATGCATGTACTGAAGGAGTCGTTGATGAGTGATTCAAAAGGGATGTTTGTCAAGAGTGCATTGGCGGTTTCAGCTGCAACGCTACTCATGCTGACTGGATGTGGAAAAGGTGGTGATAAGTCCGCCGCTATCCCGGCAGATGCGGTGGAGGTAAAAATCGGACACGTAGCACCTTTGACAGGCCCGATCGCACATTTAGGCAAAGCCAATGAGAATGGCGCTCGCATGGCGATTGAAGAAATTAACAAGTCTGGCCTCACCATTGATGGCAAAAAGGTATTCCTGACATTGGTTTCAGAAGATGATCAGGCCGATCCAAAAGCGGCCACGCAAGTTGCTCAGAAAATAGTTGATGCAAAAGTCGCAGGTATTGTTGGTCATTTGAATTCTGGTACTAGTATCCCTGCTTCACGAATTTATAGTGATGCGGGTATTACAGAAATATCCCCCTCAGCTACAAATCCTGAATACACTAATCAAGGTTTTAAAACTACCTATCGTTTAGTTGCTACGGATGCACAACAAGGCCCAGCCCTTGCAAATTATGTGTTAACAACGCTGAAATCTAAAACCGTAGCGATTGTTGATGACTCTACCCAGTATGGCAAAGGCTTGGCAGATGAGTTTGAAAAAACGGTAAAAGCAGCCGGCCTGAAGGTGGTAACACGGGAAGCGACAAATGATAAAGCGACTGACTTCAAGGCAATCTTAACGAAGATTAAAGGAAGTAAGCCTGACGTCATTATGTATGGTGGCATGGATGCCACTGGTGGTCCTTTTTCTCGACAAGCAAAAGAATTGGGCATCAAGGCCAAGATTGTCGGCGGGGATGGCATTTGCACTGATTCATTAGCGGGTCTGGCTGGTGATGCGATTATCAATGTCACTTGTTCAGAGCCAGGTATGCCCCTCTCAAAAATGACGCAAGGTCCTGATTTTGAAAAACGTTATAAGGAACGCTTTAACGTTGGAGTAGAAAACTATGCGCCTTTTACATATGATGCCATGTATGTTTTAGTGGACGCTATGAAGCGAGCCAACTCTACCGATCCTGCAAAAATTTTACTGGCTATGCCAGCTACGAAAATGACGGGTTTAGTTGGCAATATTGCCTTTGATAGCAAAGGTGATATGAAAGAAGGCGTCATTACTTTGTATGACTTCAAAGAGAAAAAGAAATCGGTGCTTGATGTTATTAAGATGTAAGGGATTTGGAATAAAGCAGCACCGCAATTGCGGTGCTCTTTTTTTTACCCCATCCTACTTCTTATTCAAGTACTGATTGCATTCGTGGATATCTTTCTACAGCAAATTATCAATGGCTTAGTGCTTGGTAGCATTTACGCTTTGATCGCTTTAGGCTACACCATGGTGTACGGCGTGCTAGGTATCATTAACTTTGCTCATGGTGAAGTGCTCATGATTGGCGCCATGGTATCGCTTTCATTGATTCGTTTGATTTTGAGTCTGACAAGTGATTTACCGGGATGGTTAACGCTCTTAATCGTGTTACCGGTCACGATGGCAGTTTGTGCTGGCCTGAGTTATTGGATTGAGCGCATTGCTTATCGTCCATTACGTAATGCGCCACGCTTAGCCCCATTAATCTCTGCAATCGGTATGTCAATTTTGCTACAGACTATTGCCATGTTGATTTGGTCGCGCAATCCCATGAGCTACCCTCAGCTCCTTCCTTCAAATCCGATTGATGTATTTAGTAGTGGTGCAACGATTACTGGTAAAGAGATTGTCATTATTGTGGTTTCGTTAGCTGTAATGTGTGGATTATTATTCTTGGTGGAAAAAACAAAATTGGGTAGGGCGATGCGTGCTACTGCCGAGCAAACTCAAATTGCCGCATTGATGGGTGTGAATCCTAACCGCGTGATCTCGATTACCTTCATGTTAGGTGGGGTATTAGCAGGACTTGCAGGTGTGATGATTGCGAGTAATTATGGCAACGTGCATTTCTATATGGGCTTTATTCCTGGATTAAAAGCATTTACTGCAGCCGTCTTGGGCGGCATTGGAAATTTACGAGGTGCCATGTTAGGGGGGCTGCTTTTAGGTTTAATTGAATCTTTGGGTGCTGGTTATATTGGTGAGTTAACGGGCGGTGTTTTTGGCTCCAATTACCAGGATATTTTTGCCTTCCTAGTCCTGATCTTGGTATTGGTTTTACGCCCCACCGGCTTGCTTGGTGAGAGGGTATCTGACCGTGCTTAAGACACTTCCTTTAAATAAGCTCAATCGCTCCACCTATTTATGGCTTGGGGCCTTTGCTCTTATTCTGCTCCCTTGGGTAGTGGGTGCGGGTGGTGGCAATTACTGGTTGCGTGTTTTAGATTTCGCTTTGCTCTACATTGTTTTGGCTTTAGGTCTTAACGTAGTCGTGGGTTTTGCTGGCTTGCTGGATTTAGGCTACATTGCTTTTTATGCTTTGGGTGCTTATAGCTATGCTTTGTTAGCATCCCCGCATCTACCTCAACACTTTCACACAATTGCTGCAGCTTTTCCTGCAGGAATGCATTTTTCACCTTGGTTTGTAGCCATTTTCGCGATTATGCTAGCAGCCTTGTTTGGCATTGTTTTGGGGTTGCCTACCTTGCAGTTGCGGGGTGATTATCTAGCGATCGTGACTTTGGGTTTCGGAGAAATTATTCGAATTTTTATGAATAATTTGGACCGCCCGCTTAACCTCACCAACGGACCAAAGGGTATTACAGCGATTGATCCGATTCAATTATTTGGTATTAATTTTGCCAAGATTTTAGATTTAGGTTTTATAAAGATATCGGGTTTATATCTCGTGTTTTATCTTTTTTTGTTGCTGGTAATAGGGGTAGCAATTGTGTGCCTACATTTACAAGATTCTCGCATCGGCCGAGCATGGGTTGCGATTCGTGAAGATGAGATTGCTGCTCAGGCTATGGGTATTAATACTCGCAATATGAAATTGTTAGCATTTGCGATTGGAGCCTCATTTGCAGGCGTGGCAGGCGTTCTCTTTTCTGCTTTTCAGGGCTTCGTATCGCCCGAGTCATTCACGCTTTGGGAATCCATTGTCGTTTTATCTATGGTGGTCTTAGGTGGTATTGGCCATATTCCCGGGGTTATCTTAGGCGCCATATTGTTAGCTGTTTTTCCAGAGGTTTTACGGGGTGTAGCAGAGCCAGTGCAGAAATTCCTATTTGGGCATGTGCTTGTGGATGTCGAGATTATTCGTCAATTGATCTATGGTCTGGCACTGATTCTCGTCATGCTTTATCGCCCTGGCGGCATTTGGCAGAAGCGAGGTAATCACTAATGAGCTTTTTGCTAGATGTTACGAATGTATCTAAACGCTTTGGGGGAGTACAGGCCCTAGAACAAGTGGGCGTTCAAGTTCCACCCCAATCAATTGTGGGCTTGATTGGCCCCAATGGTGCCGGTAAGACTACTTTCTTTAATGTCATTACTGGCCTTTATCCTGCTGATGAGGGCAAGTTTTTATTTGATGAAGTACCATATTCTCCAGAGTCTGTTGCCAAGGTAACGAAGTCTGGATTAGCCAGAACATTCCAGAATATCCGCCTCTTTGGGCAAATGACTGTCCTTGAGAATGTGATGGTGGGTTGTCACTGTCGATCCAAAGCTGGATTACTTGGGGCAATTTTCCGCTTGCCATCTACAAAAAGAGAAGAGCAGGCAATTCGGGATAAATCTCAGTCATTGCTAGCTTATGTTGGCTTGAGTCAATTTGCTGATATGCAAGCTCGCAACTTATCTTATGGCCATCAACGTCGTCTTGAAATTGCTAGGGCTTTAGCTACTGAGCCTAAGCTTTTGGCTTTAGATGAGCCTGCTGCAGGAATGAATGCCACTGAAAAATTAGAGTTGCGTGAGTTGTTATTACGTGTTCGGGAAGACGGTAAAACCATCTTGTTAATTGAACATGATGTGAGTTTAGTGATGGGTATTTGCGACAACTTAACCGTCTTAGATTATGGCAAGGTGATTGCTGCTGGTAAGCCGGCGGATGTGCGCACTCATCCAGATGTTATTCGTGCCTATCTTGGTCACGGGGCTGTGTCATGAGTAAGATGCTATTAAATATTCAGAATCTTAAAGTGGCCTATGGCGGGATTAACGCCGTCAAGGGAATTGATTTTCATGTTAATAAAGGCGAGTTGGTGTCCTTGATTGGTGCTAATGGCGCCGGCAAGAGCTCGACTTTAAAAGCCATTGCTGGATTAATAAGTCCGGCCGCTGGTGAAATTGAATTTAATCTCCATCAGACAAAAGCGCTGCCTGCATATGAGCTGGTCAAGCTAGGCCTAGGCTTGGTTCCTGAAGGGCGTGGCGTTTTTAAACGCATGACCATCTTAGAAAATTTACAGATGGGGGCATTCTTAAACACTGACGCCAAAGCATTTGAGCACAAGTTAGAAGAGGTTTATTTTTACTTCCCAAGGCTAAAGGAGCGCTTATCCCAATTGGCGGGCACTTTATCGGGCGGAGAGCAGCAGATGGTGTCCATGGGCAGGGCGATGATGGCCGAACCCAAGTTGCTATTACTTGATGAGCCTTCTATGGGTTTATCGCCCATCATGGTGGAAACTATCTTTGAGGTGATTCATAACCTTGCTGCCAAGGGTATGACGATATTGCTGGTAGAGCAAAATGCACGCCTAGCCTTGCAGATGGCAGATCGTGCTTATGTAATGGAGAGTGGTTTAATTACACTCAGTGGGTCAGGCAAGGAGCTCTTGCAAGACCCCAGGGTGCGAACTGCCTATTTAGGTGAGTAAGTAAGCCAAGACCGGAAAATACTTAGCTTACCTGCTTTAACAACTCACGCAAGATCTTACACATCTGCGCAATTTCATCAGCAGAGACATTCAGTGCCGGCATAAAGCGTAATAAATTTGGTCTTGGAGAGTTAATTAGCAAACCTTCTGGGCTGCGTTCACGCGCTAGATCAACCAGCTTACTACCGATATCTTTGTTGAGTATGAGAGCGCGTAGTAGACCTTCGCCACGTTCGCCTTCAAGGCCAAACTCCTCAGAGATGGCAAGGAGTTCAGAGCGTAACAATTGACCTTTGGCTTTAACGGAGTCTAAAAATCCTGGAGCTAATAATTGCTCAATGACGCTGATACCAACTGCCGTCATTAATGGGTTGCCGTTGTAAGTACCGCCTTGGTCACCAGGAACAAAGCAGGCCACTGCATCAGTCGCCATTAAGGCTGCCAACGGTACGCCACCACCAATACCTTTCCCCAAGGTCATGATGTCTGGTTCGATGCTGTAATGCTGATAAGCAAATAAAGTACCTGTGCGCCCGCAGCCTGCCTGCACTTCATCCACAATCAACAGGATATTGTTTTCTTTGGTGAACTTGCGCAGGCTGGTCATGAACTCAGCACTCGCCGGAATCACGCCGCCTTCGCCTTGAACGGGTTCAACCATAACCGCTACGGTTTTGTCCGTCACCAGTTTTTTGACTGAGTCTAAATCATTGAGATCTGCTTTAGGAAAGCCCGGAACTTGTGGGGCAAACATCGTGTCCCAGCCTGGCTTGCCGGAGGCGCTCATGGTAGCAATGGTGCGACCATGAAAACTGTGATCAAAGGTAATGATTTCGAAAGCGCCAGACTTATTAGTTTGACCCCATTTGCGCGCTAACTTGATTGCGCCTTCATTTGCTTCGGCGCCGCTATTGGCAAAGAAAACTTTATTAAAGCAACTATTGTCGGTAAGCAGATTCGCAAGGAGAATCATCGGCTCGTTATAGAAAGCCGGGCTTGGATTAATGAGTTTCTTGGCTTGAGCGTTGAGCGCCTCGATCATGCCAGAATTACCATGGCCTAGGCAGTTGACTGCCCAGCCTTGCAAGAAATCTAAATAGCGCTTGCCATTGTTATCCGTTAGCCATGAACCTTGCCCCTCAACCATAACCAACTCTGGTCTTTGGGTGATGAACATGATGGAGTGAGCATCTACGGATTGGGTTGGCTTATTCATTCTGATGACTATCTGCAGCGGTTATAAGAAGAGATGATTTTATTATCCCGCAAGATCTGCGGCGCTAGTAAAGGAATCCGCAAAGAATTCTTCTTCTGGCAGGTGACATTTAGATAAAAAGTCTTGGCGTGCGGCATTGACCATCACTGGAGCCCCACAAGCATATATCTGGAAGTCTTTTAGGTCTGGATGATCTGCCATCACTGCTTGGTGAACAAAGCCACTACGACCGCTCCAGCCATCTTCTGGTACTGCATCTGAGATTACGGGGATATATTGAAAGTCAGACAGATCTTTTGCCCAAGCTTCACATAAGGCATTCATGTAAAGGTCGCTCGGACGTCGTCCACCCCAATACAGAGCAATAGGTCTTTGAATTTTTTTAGTCCGCATTTGTTCAATGATCGATTTGATGGGGGCAAAGCCTGTACCAGCCGCCACAAAGATGATGGGTTTCTTGGAATCTTCCCTCAAGAAGAAGCTACCTAGTGGACCTTCAAAGCGGAGAATATCTTTTTCTTTCAGCGCAGGTTCTTTGGTACTAAAGACAAAATCAGTAAAGAGTCCACCCGGTAAATGGCGTATATGCAACTCTAGGGGGCCCTCTTGATCTGGCGCATTGGCAATCGAATAAGCGCGCCGCTGGCCATCTTTCAGCAGGAATTCTAAATACTGACCTGCTAGAAATTGAAAGCGTTCAGAAGCGGGGAGTTGTAATTTCAGAATAGCCACATCACTACTGGGCTTATTAATTGTATTGATGCGACAAGGTACTTTCCGAATGGCAATATCTCCAGCCCCTTGTACTTCGCGAGCCTCAATGAGTAAATCAGATTGAGGGTGGGCACAGCAAAATAAAGTAGCGCCAGCAGTTTCATCAGCACGTGTCATTGCACTTTCACTATGTTGCTGATGGGTCACCTGACCTTCAAGCACTTTCCCTTTACAGGATCCACAGGCCCCATTTTTACAGCCGTAAGGTAGATTGATATTTTGGCGCAGAGCAGCTTCCAGGACTGTTTCATCCTGATTCACGGTAAATTGTTTGCCGCTCGTTTTGAGCGTGACTTGGTAAGACACTCTCATTCCTTTCAATAAATCAGTACGATGTAACTTATGCAATCTTTTGGTAAACCTCGCATCCTGATCGTTGGCTGTGGCGACATTGGTCTCCGAGTGGCTCAGCAGCTCTGTCGGAACTATCGCGTTTTTGCGCTGACTTCGCAGCAAAGCCGTTTTCAAGAGTTGAGGGGGCTTGGCATCACTCCGATATTGGGGGATCTGGATAAACCAGAGTCTCTCTGGCGCTTAAACGGTTTAGCTCAAACCGTAATTCATTTAGCACCACCCCAAAGCGTAGGTCATCGTGATAGCCGAACCCGCAACCTGATCCGAATTTTAGCCCAAGGCTCCGTTAGCGTCAGTCGCCTCATCTATGTGAGTACCACAGGGGTCTATGGTGACCATCAAGGGGGCCATGTTTCTGAACTAACACCAGTAAATCCACAAAGTGAGCGTGCGCAACGTAGGGTCGATGCTGAGCGGGTCTTGCGCCTGTGGGGGCCAGCTCATGGTGTTGCCGTGACCATTCTGCGCGTACCAGGTATTTATGCTATCAATCGCCTTCCGGTTGATCGCCTGCAAGCGAAGACGCCAGCACTATTGCCTGAGGAGGATGCTTATTCCAATCATATTCAGAGCGATGATTTGGCACGGCTAGTTTGTGCGGCGGTGTATCACGGCAAACCACAGCGAGTCATTAATGCTTGTGATGGCGGCGAGACCAAAATGGGGGATTACTTTGATGAAGTGGCGGATGCTTTTGGTTTAGAGCGACCTGCTCGAATGCCTGCTGCAGAACTACAGAAAATAGTGAGCCCAATGCTGTGGTCATTTATGCGTGAATCTAGGCGCGTGACAAATACGCGGTTGTCTGAACTCAAAACCCCACTACGCTATCCCAGCGTGGCAGAGTTTTTAAAGACTATTTCCAAGAATCCTTGAGGCCGACTGCGCGATTAAAGACTGGCTTGCCGGGTTTGGAATCAGACTGATCTGCCACAAAGTAGCCGTGCCGCTCAAACTGAAAACGTTCTTCAGCCTTAAAGTCTTTCATGCAAGGCTCTAGGTAAGCAGTAATTGTTTTCTTTGAGCCCGGATTAATCGTAGCCAAGAAATTCTTATCACCACTATCGGGGTGTGGATCGGTAAAGAGGTGATCGTAGATACGCACTTCCGTTGGAATCGCTTCGGCAGCGCTCACCCAATGAATATTACCTTTAACTTTGTAATTGTTTGACCCCGGCGTCCCACTCTTGCTATCGGCAAAGTGAGTCGCATTAATTTGTGTCACATTGCCATTGGCATCAGTCTCAAAGCCAGTACATTCAATGACAAAGCCGTGACGCAAGCGTACCCGTCCACCAGGCTGATCACCAATGGGTGGATAGAGTCTAAAGAACCCTTTAACAGGCTCTTTCATAAAGTCATCTGCTTCAATCCATAACTCACGCGTGAAATTGAACTCACGATTACCCCATTCAGGGTGCTGAGGATGGCGTGGCGCTGCACAAGCTTCGCTCGCCGTAGCATCAAAGTTTTGAATCACGAGCTTGAGTGGTTTGAGTACAGCAGTAGCGCGTGGCGCCTTGGCTTCTAGATCATCACGCAAGGCTTGTTCCAGTGTGCTCATATCAATCCAACTGTCCGCTTTCGAGACACCAATGCGCTCACAGAATAGGCGAATACTTTCTGGGGTATAGCCTCTGCGACGTATACCCACTATGGTTGGCATGCGCGGATCATCCCAACCCTCGACATGCTTCTCTTCCACTAATTGCAGCAACTTACGTTTGCTAGTGATGGTGTAAGTTAAATTCAGGCGGGCGAATTCATATTGATGTGGCACGGGATCTTTGAAGATACCCAGCTCTTTTAATGTATTCACAATCCAGTCATAGAGCGGACGATTATTTTCAAATTCGAGCGTACAAATGGAATGAGAAACATTTTCGAGTGCGTCTGAGATGCAGTGGGTGTAATCGTATAAAGGATAGATGCACCATTTGTTGCCGGTGCGGTGATGATCGGTATGACGAATACGGTAGACCACTGGATCGCGCATCACGATATTTGGATGTGCCATATCGATTTTTAGGCGCAGAACATGTTCACCATCTTTAAATTTACCATCACGCATTGCTTGAAAGAGAGCAAGATTTTCTGCAGGGCTGCGGTCGCGGAAAGGACTATTTTTTCCGGCTTGACCAAAGTTGCCGCGATTGATGTGAATGTCATCAGCACTTTGGCTCTCGACATAGGCCTGCCCGTTTTGTATCAGAATTTCGGCAAACTCATATAAGCGATCAAAGTAGTCGCTGGCGTGATACAGGTGATCACCCCAGCTAAAACCCAACCATTTAACTGCATCCAAAATACTGTCGGCGTATTCAACATCCTCTTTGACGGGGTTGGTGTCATCCAGGCGCATATTGCAACGCGCACCGCCAGACAATGCGTTGTAGTCTGCTGCCAGACCAAAGTTCAAGCAAATACTTTTGGCATGACCAATATGCAGGTAGCCATTCGGTTCTGGTGGAAAGCGGGTAATGATCGATGGAATTGCTTGACCGGCTAAATCAGTACGCTGAGTAAATGCACCACTGGCTAAGTCATGATCAATGATCTGGCGTAAAAAGTTGGAAGGCTCAGCTACCCCGCTGGCAACTGCTTTGGATGGTTTGCTATCTTGGGACATGCCCACATTGTAGAGAAAAGCCTTTGTTCACAAAGAAAAAGCCCGCAAACTACTTGCGGGCTCGTTTCTACAGAGGCTAAAGATTACTCTTCTACGAAGGCTGCCTCTCGGGTTGCCTTGACTGCTGGCAAGGCCACGATCACCACCAAAAGGGCCGCTGCGATGAGCAATCCTAAGGAGAGTGGGCGAGTTAAGAAGGTGGTGAAATCGCCACGAGACAGCAATAGGGCGCGACGGAAATTCTCTTCCATCATCGGTCCAAGAATGAATCCCAAAAGTAATGGTGGCGGTTCGCAACCGAGTTTGTAGAACAGATAACCAATTAAACCGAAGGCTGCAGTGACATAGACGTCAAATACCGTGTTATTGACGGTATACACACCGATACAGCAGAACACCAGGATCGCTGGATACATAAAGCGATAAGGAATCTTTAAGAGCTGTACCCACATCCCAATCAAGGGCAGGTTCAAGATGATCAGCATCATATTGCCGATCCACATGGAAGCAATCAAGCCCCAAAAGAGGGCCGGGTTACTAGTCATCACCTGTGGTCCGGGCTGAATGTTGTGAATCGTCATAGCACCAACCATCAAAGCCATCACAGCATTCGGTGGAATACCCAAAGTGAGCAATGGAATAAAGGAGGTTTGAGCGGCAGCATTATTGGCTGACTCTGGACCTGCAACACCCTCAATGGCGCCTTTGCCAAATTCATGGCTGTACTTCGAGGATTTCTTTTCAACTGAGTAAGCACCAAACGCAGCCAAAGCGGCGCCACCACCAGGCAGAATGCCTAAGATTGAGCCAATAGTTGTGCCTCGCAAAATGGCAGGAATCATGCGCTTGATATCTTGCTTGGTAGGAATCATGGTGGTCACCTTGTTCAGGAAACCCTCATCCTCACCTTTCTTCTCTAGATTGGTCATGATTTCAGCAAAGCCAAAGACGCCCATTGCGACAGCAACGAAGCCAATACCGTCACTCAACTCAGGAACATCAAATGCATAGCGGGATACACCAGAGTTCACATCGGTACCAATCAAGCCCATTAACAAGCCAAGAACGATCAT
The DNA here is from genome assembly GCA_903845455.1 of uncultured beta proteobacterium. Taxonomy (GTDB): domain Bacteria; phylum Pseudomonadota; class Gammaproteobacteria; order Burkholderiales; family Burkholderiaceae; genus Polynucleobacter. Next base: position 15,053 of record CAIMXN010000052.1, read on the forward strand.
GCCGATTGCCTTGACCAATGAACCAGAAGCTAGAACCACAGCACCAATTAAGCCCAATACCATCAAGGAGAAGTACTCCGCAGGACCAAATTTAAACGCCAACTGAGAGAGTGGGGCAGCAAAAGCAGCTAATACTAGAGTTGCTACGCAACCTGCGAAGAAGGAGCCCATACCAGCGGTAAAGAGGGCTACACCCGCTCGACCGTTTCGAGCCATTTGGTAGCCATCGATCGCCGTCACTACCGAGGACGTTTCCCCAGGAATGTTGAGCAAAATGGCAGTGGTAGAGCCGCCGTACTGTGAGCCGTAATAAATACCAGCCAACATGATCAATGCGGCAATCGGAGGCAAAGCATAGGTTGCTGGCAAGAGCATCGCAATCGTGGCGATAGGGCCCAGACCAGGAAGAACGCCAATTAGGGTGCCAAGTATGCAACCAATAAAGCAGTAGAGGAGGTTCTGCAGCGTAAACGCCGTATCGAAACCAAGGGCTAAATTAGAAAATAAGTCCATTTTTTGAGTCCTGGTTTGTTATTGTTGTAGAAAGAATGGTAGTAATGGGAACTGAAGCTTCAGCCCCAACACAAATACAGAGTAGGTAAAGACAATGAGGACGGTGGCATTGATTAAAGTGCCTTTCCAATGAAACTCATGACTTGCACTTGCTGACATAAATACCAATACTAAAACCGCAACGACAAAACCCATGGTTGGCAACAGAATGCCGTAAAGAACGACGGATCCAGTAATTAAGCCAATAATTTTCCAGTCAAACTTGGGAATCTTTTCAATGGCTGCCTTGGCGCTTAGGGATTTCACTAAAATGAGGAGGCCTAGGGCCGTCATCAGCAAACCAAGCCAGAAAGGGAAGTAGGCTGGACCCATTTTGGCGGGGGTACCCATTTGGTATTGCATGGCAACTATGGTGAAGAATATGCCAATGACCATATACATCAGGCCGGCTCCAAAGTCCTTTTGATTGCGGATTTTCAAATTGCGCTCCTAGTTTATCGACATTAGTGCCGATTTATTTATCGATGTTGAGCGATTGTAAGGCAGGAATGGGGTGTCTTGTCTAGGGTTTGCCCTGCCATGGTGCCAATGCGATAATTATTCCTATGAAAGTCTCCCAAATTCGCCAGGCTTACCTGGACTTCTTTGCCGCCAAAGGCCACCAAATTGTTCCCTCCAGCCCAGTAGTGCCAGGGGATGATCCCACGCTACTTTTTACCAATGCGGGGATGAACCAGTTTAAGGACGTATTTCTAGGGTTTGATAAGCGTCCTTACAACCGTGCTACGACCGCTCAAAAATGTATCCGCGCTGGTGGCAAACATAATGACTTGGATAACGTGGGTTACACAGCCCGTCACCATACCTTTTTTGAGATGTTGGGTAATTTCTCTTTTGGGGACTATTTCAAAAAAGATGCGATTCAATTTGCTTGGGATTTATTAACCCAAGTATTTAAGCTTCCCAAAGAAAAACTCTTAGTCACGGTCTATGCCGAAGATGACGAGGCATATGCAATTTGGAAAGACCAAATTGGCGTTCCTGCCGATCGCATTATTCGGATTGGTGATAACAAAGGCGCGCGCTACGCCTCTGATAATTTTTGGATGATGGGTGACACTGGTCCTTGTGGCCCTTGTACAGAAATTTTTTACGATCATGGCGAGCATATTCCTGGCGGTCCTCCAGGCAGTCCTGATGAAGATGGTGATCGCTTTATTGAAATTTGGAATAACGTATTTATGCAGTACAACCGTGATGAAGCCGGCAATATGCATCTACTGCCTAAGCCTAGCGTGGATACCGGTATGGGTCTTGAGCGTATTGCTGCAATTTTGCAGAAGGTTCATTCGAACTATGAGATTGATCTTTTCGTTAATTTATTAAAGGCTGCAAAAGAAGCGGTTGATGCAGTTGGCGGTGAAAACTGTGATCCAACCAGTCCGTCACTCAAGGTGATTGCTGATCATATTAGGGCCTGTAGTTTTGTAGTGGTAGATGGTGTTATTCCTGGTAACGCTGGTCGTGGTTATGTCTTGCGTCGTATTGCTCGTCGCGCGATTCGTCACGGTTATAAATTGGGGGCGCGTAAACCATTCTTCTATCAACTGGTGCCCGCTCTCGTTAAGGAAATGGGTGAAGCCTATCCAGAGCTACGCGCGGCACAAGACAAAGTTGGTGAAGTACTTAAGCAAGAAGAAGAACGTTTTTTCCAAACGATTGCTAATGGTATGGAAATCTTGGAAGGTGCTTTGGCTGGAGGTGCAAAAGTAGTTGATGGAGAAACCGCCTTCCGTTTGCATGACACCTTTGGCTTCCCATTGGACTTAACGGCGGACGTTTGCCGAGAGCGCAATGTGACAGTGGATGCGCAAGGTTTCGAAGTAGCGATGCAAAAGCAGCGGGATCAAGCCAGGACTGCTGGTAAGTTCAAGGTAGCACAGGGCCTGGAGTACTCAGGGAAACCAACCCAGTTCCATGGTTATGACACCTTTAAGCATGAGGGCGCCAAAGTGACTGTGCTGTATCTGGATGGCTCATCAGTGCCATCTGTAAAAGCTGGTGACGCTGCTGTGGTTGTTTTAGATAACACTCCTTTCTATGCAGAATCTGGTGGCCAAGTTGGCGATAAAGGTGAGCTGCGTAATGAAGGTACACGTTTTACGGTTGAAGATACTTTTAAGATTCAAGCGGATGTGTTTGGGCATCAGGGTGAGGTAGCTGAGGGCGAACTCAAGGTGGGTGACGCCATCAATGCCCTTGTGGATGTTCAGCAAAGAACCGAGACAATGCGTAACCATAGTGCTACCCATATTCTTCATAAAGCTTTACGCGAAGTCTTAGGTGATCATGTGCAGCAAAAAGGCTCTTTGGTCGATGCTAGTAAGACCCGCTTTGACTTTACTCATAACGCGCCAGTAACTGCTACCCAGATTCGTCAGGTTGAAGATATTGTCAATCGTGAGATTTTGACCAATGTTGCTACTTCTGCAAAAGTGATGTCTTTGGATGATGCGCAAAAGACCGGCGCCATGATGCTCTTTGGTGAGAAGTACGGTGACGAGGTGCGGGTATTAGAAATTGGGAGTTCTAAAGAACTCTGTGGCGGTACCCACGTAGAACGGACTGGTGACATTGGTAGCTTGAAGATTGTTTCTGAGAGTGGTGTGGCCGCTGGCATTCGTCGGGTTGAGGCGGTCACTGGAAAAAATGCTTTGCACTTCTTGCAAGATCTGGAAGACAAGCTTAATGAAGCTGCAGCAGTTCTTAAAACACATCCTGGCGATTTAGTGAATCGTGTGACACAGTTACAAGAAAGCTTGCGTCAAGCTGAGCGTGAATTAGAAAAAGTCAACTCTAAGTTTGCTGCTAGCCAAGGTGATGAATTGGCTACTCAAGCAGTTGATGTCAATGGAATCAAAGTCTTGGCTGCTCGCTTGGATGGCGCTGATGCGCAAGTCTTACGCGAAACCATGGATGCCCTAAAAGCAAAACTGAAGACGGCGGCCATCGTGTTGGCCTCAGTACAGGGAGATAAGGTGAGTTTAGTGGCTGGTGTCACTGCCGATTCGATTGGCAAAGTAAAGGCAGGTGATCTTGTGAATTTCGTAGCCTTACAAGTAGGAGGCAAAGGTGGCGGTAAGCCTGAGATGGCAATGGCAGGCGGAAACAACCCTGCTGCCTTGGAAGCTGCTTTAGCAGGTGTGAAAGATTGGGTTGCAAGCAAATGAGTGATGACAGCGATATTGCATTTAATGCAGAGGTAGATGCGATCGGTATGAATTGCCCATTACCTATTTTGCGGACCAAGAAGGCTTTAGCAACGATGCAGTCAGGTGAAGTGTTGAAGATTAAGGCGACCGATGCTGGTGCTGCTCATGACTTTCCTGCGTTTGCCAAACAAACAGGGAACGAATTGATCGGCACTACTACCGAGGGCAATATCTTGGTTTTCTTCTTAAAGAGAAGATGAGGGTCTGCTACTAACAAGCCGCATTAACTTAAGAACGACTTTTTAAGTAAGCCGCAAACTCGTCTTTCACCTCTGGATGACGTAAAGCAAATTCCACAGAAGCCTTGAGCAATCCAAGCTTGCTACCGCAGTCGTAGCGCACACCATCGTATTCATAGGCAAATACAGGCTCTTCTTTTAGCAAAGAGGCAATAGCATCTGTGAGTTGAATCTCTCCGCCGGCACCCGGTTTTAAGTTACGAATATGTCTAAAGATCTCAGAAGATAAAACGTAGCGACCAACTACTGCTAAGTTTGATGGAGCATCTTTTGGTTGCGGTTTTTCTACGATACCATTAAGGCGGTAGATGCCTTTGGCAACTTCACCCCCAGAAACGATTCCATAAGAACTGCTCTTGGCGGGATCAATCTTTTCTACAGCCACTACTGAACCACTTTGCTCATCAAACACTTTGAGCATTTGTTTGAGAACGGGTGGCTGCCCATCCAATAGGTCATCAGCCAAGATAATAGCGAAAGGTTCATCTCTCACTAATTTTTCTGCGCATAAAACCGCATGCCCCAAGCCCAAAGCTTCTGGTTGACGAACATATACACAGTCAACATGGCTTGGTTTAACGCTACGTACGATTTCTAGTAAATCTTTCTTATTCTTTGCCTCTAGCTCCGCTTCTAATTCATACGCTTTATCAAAATGGTCTTCGATTGCGCGCTTGCTACGACCGGTAACAAAAATCATTTCAGTAATGCCAGCAGCAATTGCCTCTTCAACCGCATATTGAATCAGCGGCTTATCAACCACATTGAGCATCTCTTTGGGGCTGGCTTTAGTGGCTGGCAGAAAACGAGTTCCCAAACCTGCAACCGGAAAAACGGCTTTAGTAACGGCTTTAGTTGATAAAGGCATGGTGATTCCGATCGCTTTTGATTTTTCGCTACTCGTTTTTACTTTAGACGCTCTAATTGTGCAACAAGCTTCTCATGATTTTGCTCAAATCCAGCAAGCCTTTGTTTTTCTTGAGCCACGACCTCTTCTGGAGCGCGAGCTATAAAGCTTTCATTAGAGAGTTTGCCATGGGCTTTAGTGATCTCATTGGCTAGGCGTTCGATTTCTTTACCAAGGCGAATTCGTTCAGCGGCTACATCTACTTCAATCTTGAGTAAAAGCTTGAGATCACCAACTAAGGCAATTGGGGCACCAGGAGCATCTTTTTCTAAAGCAGATTCATCTTGGTAGATTTTGACTTCAGATAATTTGGCCAAGGCAGTGAGATAAGGAGTGGCTTGTTTTAAGAATGTCTCAGGCCCGCTAATCCAGAGTGGTACTTTTTGTCCGGGCGGAACT